>JAAEMC010000867.1 GCA_024225895.1 Desulfobacteraceae bacterium
GTTTTGGGCCGGGTGGTGTTTTGTCCCATCCGGAATTACTCAACCAATCTCTGACATGTTGCTTGTCAAAGCTTTTCTGGCTTCTTCCGGGTTTATATCTTTCAAGTGACCATTTGCAATGCATCTCCTGTATCAAATATATCTCTAACTTTGCCTTGTCTTACAAGGCAAAGATCGCCAAATTCTGTTTTAGGGATCTATTTCATTTATTCTTCCGTTAATAATAGTTACCGTTTTCAACTTCTCCGATGGCTTCATCCAGGATATCCACTACTTGATCCATTTGCCCCATGGTAATGGTGAGGGCCGGTCTTAAGGTGATGATATTGCCTTCAATGGTCTTAAATGCCAGCCCTCTTTCCATGGCCTTGTACATGATGCTGTCAGCTGCTTCATTAGCCCGTTCTTTTGTGATGGAGTCCTTGACAAGATCAATTCCCATATGAAGTCCGACACCGGCAATATTGCCGATAAGCGGGTGTTTTTCTTTGAGTTCTTCCAGGCGGGACATGGTATAAGCCCCAACCTTTGCTGCATTATCCACCAGGCTGTTTTTTTCAATATACTCGATTTCAGCCAATGCCGCGGTTGCGCATAGCCCGTTTTTTTCGTGGGTATAATGGCCGATGGAGCGGTGTTCCAGGTTGTCAAATTTATTTTTTGTCACAATACCAGCAAAGGGTAAAAGGCCACCACCCATTGATTTTCCCAATACCAGGACATCCGGTGTGATTAAATGTTCGCTGGCAAACATTTTTCCAGTCCTGCCGAATCCCTCGATAATTTCATCAAATATAATAAGAGTCCCATATCTTTCACATAGATCTCTTACCCCTTCCCAGTAATTTTTGCTGGGGACCACAGGTGTTGCTGAAATGGGTTCTCCAATGATGGCTGCCACGCCGGGTTCACGCTCTAAGATGGTTTTAATCTGACGCAGGTACTCGTTGTCCACTTCCTCCTGACTTTCAAATCCCCAGGGATTGCGATAATAGTTGGGGAATTCCACATGCATGGCACCGGGCATCATGGGTCCCATCCCCCCTTTGAATAGCTCCTCTCCGCCAACGGAGGCTGCAGCAAAGCCAGCCCCATGAAAAGAATCCCAGAAAGAGATGGTTTTAAAGTGACCGGTGACCTGTTTTGCTAGGGTAATGGCCATTTCAATCGCCTCTGATCCACCGGGACAGAAAAGTGATTTGCAAAGATCTCCCGGAGCAATTTCGGCAAGTTTCTGGGCAAGATCAACGGCTTTGGCATTTGTATAACGTCTGGGCGTGAATGTCATTTGGGAATCCAGCTGTTCTTTTACTGCCTGGATAATTTCAGGGTTGTTGAAGCCTGCGTTATGGACACCATTGCCGTGCATATCCATATATTTTTTGCCTTCAATATCCTCAATATAAATGCCATGCGTTTTTGATAATACATTCATTACAGGCGTGGATAAGTTCTGATGCAAAAAGTATTTATTGTCCCTGGCACAGATGGATTTGGCCTCTTCTGACAGATTTCGTTCCCAATATTTTTTTCGGTTTTGGCCTGTATTTACATCTCCCTGTTCGCTTCCAAAGCTGTCTGGTTTAATCAGGTTCTGGTTGCTCATTTTTTTTCTCTGCATTTAAATAATTGTTTTATGTTAGAGATTGTAATTCAACCTCTGTAATTGACTCTTCAATGATATGAAGGGCCTTATCTATCTCTTCTTGTGTGATGATTAAGGGTGGTGTCAATGTGAGGATATTGCCCATGGTAATTTTGAAGCTCAATCCCTTTGAAAGGGCTTTATACATGACAGATTCAGCTTCCTCAATGGCCCGTACTTTTGTATCCTTGTCTTTTACAAGTTCTACCCCTAAAAAGAGCCCAAGGCCGCGCACATCACCAATCAAGGGATGGCGGTCCTGCATTTTTCTAAGTTGGGATAGAGCATAAATCCCAAGATCCCGGGCATGGTCGGCCAGTTTATTTTTTTCAATATAATTAATGGTAGCAAGGGCAGCTGCGCATCCCACCGGGCTTTTTTCATGGGTGTAATGTCCAAGCGCACGGGTTTCGGCAAGATCCAGGCCGTTGCGGGCAACAAGTGCTGCTAAAGGAAAGATACCACCACCCAGGCCCTTGCCGATAACCACCATATCGGGTTCAACATCGAAGTTTTGAAATGTGAACATTTTTCCAGTCCGGCCAAGACAATGGGGGACTTCGTCAAATATGAGCAGGGCACCGTGCTTATCACAGGCTTTTCTAATTATCTGCCAGTATTCCGGCTTTGGAATATAAGGGGTGCTGCGGATGGGTTCTGCAATAACAGCAGCAACATCTCCTTCTTTTTCAAGCATATATTCAATATATCTGGCACAGGTCATATCACAGCCTCCTCTTTCGGCACAGCCAAAGATACACCGGTATTCATCTGGAGGGGGGGCATGTTCCGTGCCGGGCATCATGGGGCCCATATCCTGGCGGAAGATGGCTTCACCCCCGATGGAGATGGCATCCAATGATGCCCCGTGGAAGCTGTCCCACATGGAAATAGTCTTATGCCGCCCGGTGGCAACTCTGGCAAGCTTTAAGGCCATGCCAATGGCTCCAGTTCCGCCCGGGCATAAGAGAACCTTATCAAAACTATCCGGGGCAATCTGTATCAGTTTTTTGGCCAGATCCACTGCAACCTGGTTGGTATATCTCCGGGTACAAAATGACAGTTCATCAAGTTGGTCTTTAACAGCTTCTAATACTTCCGGGTTGGCAAAGCCGACCTGATGGACGTTATTGCCGTGAAAATCCATGTAACGACGACCCTGCACATCTTCAATATATATACCATCACAGGTTTGCATGGCATTCAGGCAGGGCGTGGAAAGAGACTGTTTAAGGAAATACCGGGAATCTTCTTTCAAAAGCGATTGTGTTGCTTCATTAAGGTTTTCTTTCTGCCATTTTTCTCTAAGGGGAGATAGGTTAATATCCCCTTCTGATCGGTGTAGCTTTGCCATTATTGCCTCCTGGATTCTTTATGTTTGTCAGCTATTTTACACTTTAAATTTTCTAACCATGTCCTTTAGTTTATCAGAGAGATCGCTTAGATCTTTTGAACTTAAGTTGACCTGGGAGCTGTTATCTGCAATTTCAGATGCTGCCACATTGACTTCAGCAATTTCACCAGCAATCTGGTTGGCACCAGCAGAACTTTGATTAATATTTTTATTGATTTCTCCGAGTCCGGAAGACGCCTGATTTACATTACCTGCAATTTCCTTGGTTGTTGTAGCTTGTTCTTCAACTGCGGTGGCAATCGTGGAAACAATATCACTGACACTGTTTATTGCACTTAAGATATGTTTGATCTCGGTTATGGTCTCACTTGTTGATAACTGAATCCCATCAATTCTTTTCTTAATTTCTAAGGTTGCGCCGGCTGTTTGATTTGCTAGCTCTTTTATTTCGGCTGCAACCACAGAAAAACCTTTGCCTGCTTCACCGGCCCGTGCCGCTTCAATGGTTGCATTTAATGCCAAAAGGTTGGTCTGTTCTGAAATATCGTTGATTGTTTCGGTGACATTTCCAATTTCTCTGGCCGAGCGTCCAAGTGCATTAACTTGTTCAAACGCATTTTCTGTCTTGGATACAGCATCAGCGGTCACTGTATTTGCCCGTTCTGAATTTTGCGCAATTTCATCAACTGTTGAACTCATTTCCTCGATGGCTGAGGCTATGCTGTTGGTATTGATAGACGCTTGCTCCATAGCAGCAGCAACAGAGGTCATGTTGGCACTCATCTCTTCTGCTGCCACTGCAACGGTATTTGATTTTTCAGAAGACTGATTGGCACCTGCTGATATTTGATCGGATATGACGGCCAACTCAGACGATGAAGAAGACAACGTTTCAACGCTTGTCATAACACCTTTAAACATGTTGCCTAAATCAGTAACCATAAGGTTCATAGCATGGGTTAGCTCAGCAATTTCTCCTTGGGCTTTGGTTTTAAGCGTTTGGGTAAAATTACCTTCGGACATAAATTTTGAAAAATCAGTACATTTTTTTAATGGAAGAGTGATGGAACGGGTGATGACAAGTCCGAGGGTGACACCCAAGAAAAGTCCGGATAGAATTGCAATCGCGGTTATTGAGTGTGCTTTTTTGATGACAAAAAGCGCTTCCTCACCTGCCTGATGATTCATTTTTTCAGCAGCTTTCGCAACGATTTCAACAGCATTGGAGGCATCTTTTGCGTTTTGCTCCAATAATTTTTTTATTTGGTTTGCTTTTTTTATCAATTCAAGTTTTTCTCTGTGGGAATCAAACAGATTTCCATCGTTCACCGCTGTGTTTTTTAATGACTTAAATAACTTGGTGATCTGATGAATTGCAATTTTTTCGGTATCCGATTGAATTTTTCCCTCTATAGTAGCTAATGCTGGCCCAGTTGAATCATAGGTAGACAAAA
>JAAEMC010000868.1 GCA_024225895.1 Desulfobacteraceae bacterium
TCAAACACCTCGGTATTGCAAAAAAAATCCAGCTATGAGGCTGATGCAGCGGCCCAGGATATTGCAGGTATCGTGGCAGCCTTAAACCAGACATTGTCAGACTTCAGCCGGGATATTGCAAACGCATTGCATGACTTATAGCGGTTATAACAATTTAAGTTTTAACTCAAATCTATTTCCATGTACTTGCAGTAAAAGCCGAAAATATTTAAGAATTACGATATGCCTAACCTGCTTCCAATTTCCAGGCCAAGAGCCCTGGCTTTTTCCCAGACTTCTTTTTGATCTTCAACTGCAATGCACTTATCTGTGGTGGCTGTGGCATTTTCGCCAAACAGCAGCGGTACGGCACTCATTTCACATTCATCCCCTTTTCCGCAGGAAAGGCAGGGCACGTTGCCTTTTATTGCCAGTTGGCCGAGAAGATTCATCCTGTCCATTGTCATTTCCATGGCAAGCATCTCGCTGACCTTGCCCGTAATCATTGGAGCAAGACCGGTGACAACGGTTACCGCCAGTTTCCCCCTCACAAAATTATTTACGTGGCGAAGGCACCAGAGCCTTTCTAAAAATGCCTTTGTAAACCCGTCAACAGAACTGTACGGGCAATAGCTGCCTACCACAATGGCGCCTGCAGCTTTGATTTTTTGAGCAAGCGCAGGAAAATCATCTTTTTGTTTGCACAGATTATCACTAACACATTGTTTACAGGCCCTGCAGGGTCTGACATTGATGTCGCTTAATTTTACAAATTCACTTTCAAGGCCGGTACTTGCCAGAATATGTTTTACCATCCTGTCCGTATTGCTGTTTTTTACTGGGCTGCCTGAAATACCCATCACCTGTGGCTGCATGTTCATATCTCCTTTAATCCTTTAAAAATATAGATGTAAAATAATCAATTTCAGTGTTGATGTTTTACAAAAATTTTTGAGGATCAAGACCAAGTCCTTTTCCCGGCAATGCCATGAGTGTGGATGTGCCGTGGGCAATCAGGTTTTGGTCTTCATCATAGAGTTTTGCCTCGGAATAGCTGATGGATTTCCCGGGCCGCAGACAGACTCCTTTTGCCAGCAGCCGGCCTGCCATTACCGGTGCAAGATAATTGAGTTTTAAATCCACATTCACAAGGCCTGCATCCTCCGGCAGCCTTAAGAAAGCTGCCCAGAACGTTGCCGTATCAATCATGGTGGCCAGCACCCCGCCGTGGACAATGCCAAAGGGCTGCAAGTGGCATTCTTTGAGATCAAGAACAATGTCCGCAGCATCCATTTGGATATCTGCAAGCGCCATGGACATGTGGTTTGGATACGGGCTGTTTTTCACTGTATTTTTCAATACCTCAATATATTCCGGATTTACTTTTTTCATATGCGTTCCTATTTTGTTTACCTTGTTTTCATTAATATCATATAAAAGCTAAAAGACTACAATTTGTAAAGAATTGATGGTAATACTTTTTAGAATGGTAACCGA
>JAAEMC010000869.1 GCA_024225895.1 Desulfobacteraceae bacterium
ATTACATCTATGCCTTCCATTTCCGGCATTACGATATCGGTGATTACAATATCCGGCAGATGGGTATCAAAACATCGCATCCCTTCTTTACCATCTTTTGCTGTGAAGACCTCATATCCCTCATTTCCAAATAGAGCGGTCAACAACAATAGAATTTGGTCTTCATCATCAATGACTAAAATTTTTTTCATTTTAAAAGAGGAGCCTTTAATTTGCTAGTTTCGTTCCAGAGTTACTTTAGATATAATATCAAATAAATGGGTTCGAATAAATCTATTTCTTACTAAAAAGCGATATCATCTTGTTTTATTGTATTAATTTAGCTTTCAGGCTGGAATGCCTTAGCTCGGTTTTATTGTTTTTCAATGCGATTTCCAATGCCCTTGTAGAGCCCACCACGATTACAAGGTTTTTTCCTCGGGTGATGGCGGTGTATAAAAGGTTTCTTTGCAACAAGGGGAAATGGGCGGTTGTCAGGGCAATCACCACCGCAGGATATTCAGATCCCTGGGATTTATGCACTGAAATGGTATAGGCCAGGGTGAGTTCATCCAGTTCCAGTATATCATACTCCACAATCCTGCCGTCATAATCCACAAAAATTTTGGACTCGGATTTTTTTACCTCATGTACAATGCCTATATCGCCGTTAAACACATCTTTTTCGTAGTTGTTTTTCAGATGCATCACCTTGTCATTGGGCTTAAAGGCAAAACTGCGGGTCTCAATACCGCCTTGTGAAGGGTTCAATACTTTCTGAAGCTGGTGGTTCAAGTTAATGGTTCCGGCTTCGCCCCTGTGCATGGGGGTTAGTACCTGAATTTCGTCAATATGGGGAAATGCATTTTTGATTCTATTGGTGCACAGTTCCAGGATCGTTTCCACCACCTTTTGAGGTCCTTTATTTTCAATAAAATAAAATTCGGAAAGATCACCTTTATAGGTTTGTTTAAAATCCGGCATATTGCCATTTCTGATGTCATGGGCATGCATGATGATTGGGCTTTCCTTGGCCTGCCGGAATATTTTAGTTAAGAAAAAGACCTTGATCTGTTGGGATTGAATGATATCGGATAGGACATTTCCCGGCCCTACCGACGGTAGTTGAAATGTATCTCCAACCAGGATCAGGATCGCATTCACCGGTGTTGCCTTAATCAGGTAGTACATGAGCATGGTATCGACCATGGATGCCTCATCCACTACAAAAATATCCACATCCAAAGGGTTGGCAAGATTTCTTTCAAAGGTATTGTTTTCATGGTCAAAGCCCAGGATTTTATGCAGGGTAAAGGCCTTTTTACCGGAAACTTGGGCCAGCCTTCTTGCTGCTCTTCCGGTGGGCGCACTTAAAAGGACTCTTAAATCCAGGTGCCTGAAGATGACACACAAGGCCCGGATCAAAGTCGTTTTCCCGGTTCCGGGCCCTCCTGTGATCACTACCACCCGCTGATTTAACATCTCACAAACAACAGAAAGCTGCTCATCGGATAATTTTACCGCAAGCCGTGAAAGAACAAGTTCCAGTATTTCTTGTTCAGATATGCCAAAAAGACGGGGCGGCATGGATAAAATGGCTTTTATCCGGTTTGCAATACCGGATTCAGCTTTAAACAGCCGGCAAAGATAAATGCAGGTTTGGTCTTGCTCATTTGACTCTACCACTATTTCCTTCTGGTCTTCCAAACCCTCAATAATATCTTCG
>JAAEMC010000870.1 GCA_024225895.1 Desulfobacteraceae bacterium
ACAGGCAAAAGAAAAAAACAAGAAGACACAACAAATTCATGGGAGGCTCAGATTATTTATTTTTGGGAAAAAATAGGAGAGCCCTCCTTGGTTTAAAAGCCTTTCATGCTGGTTGTACATGGAAGTGTCCCATATTTCAATAAAGTCTTTCATGGGTTTATTTACAGGGGTTTTACCAGGAAAGAAAACCCCTTGTTGGATAATCTTTTTTTTCTCAATACCAGCCGATAGTTTTTTTGCAATCTTTTTTTCACGATTGAAAATATGACAAATTGCTGTTTCCCAGGCCTGTTGTATATCTTTTCTTATGATACCGCCGTGACTGGTGAGCACCAGACGGATATCCATGCCCATGAGGGTGAAAAGGGAGGAGACTATGTTTTTAATATTGCAGTCTGCCCAGCCGTACCAGGGCCCGAACCGGTCCAGACCAACATCCCCGGAAAAGAGTATTTTTTCATTGGATAAATAAAAGGAGGTGTGTCCCGGGGAGTGACCAGGTGTGGCGATTGCAAGAAGTCCCGGAACCCTGTCGGTTAGACGAGTATTTTTATCATATGTTTCATGGCCGTCAAGGGCCCTGTGCCCTAATGTGTTCACCACAAAATTCTGCCACTTTTGACCCTGACCCAAAGCCCCTGCAGTCTGTTGAATCAAAAAATCCAGGGAGGTTAAATAGTTCTCTTCATGCGCCGGCACCATGATAGTTGCATCTGAAAAATCTTTAACATACCGGGTCCATAATGAATGATCCTGGTGATAGTGGGTGATCAGGGCAAGATCCGGTGAATAGGCATTCAAGGTATCTATGGTATCTTCTTTGCCTATGTTCATATCAATGAAAACGGTTTGCTTTCCTTGAATGATGATACCGGAACAAGAAGAAAAGTCGGCCATGGAATCCGGTTCAACATAGGTGATGGAAGGTGCTATTTTCGTTTTTTTCAAGAGATTATTAATCCTAAATTTTTGAATGGATTTTATTTTTCGGTCAAGGGATATCTTTCAATAATCTGTATAAATAATTTTCTGGCATCCGAAATGGCTTTGGATCGCCATTTTAAAGAAGAGGGATAATACATCTCCATGAGATTGGATGTAATTCTTTGTTTGTGTTTTTGTGAAGAATATCCATAATGGAAGCCCTGATTTTCCACGACCATATTGTGCAGGGATTTTAAAGCGCCCATGGTGGTCTGGCTGTCCAGGGTACCGAATTCAAATACCATGGGGAGCGCATATTTATCCGGTAAGATTTTGCCGATATAGTCGCTGAAATTACCTGTGATTGTATAAAAATCATCATCATTTCCCCAATCAATGACCTGCTCTTGAAAAACAGCCTTAATATCGGCTTTTACCTGTTTGTCCTCAATGGGATTCGGGAAAAGGTGCAGAGTGCCTCTTTCACCATAGCCTGTATGCAGATCAATGGTGAAAACCGTTTGGTAATCTAAAGAGGTTTCAATAATAAGCGGTGTCACAGCTTTTATGGAAGGTTCCAGTTCCTTTCCACCGAAATAAAGACCTTCAGGATATTGATATTGTCCCTGCAAAACAGCCTGCCGAAGGACTTTCATGGAATGAATGGCAATTTTCAATGCAGCATTGATATGGAAAAACAGGTTTTTCGGATTAAAGAGGCTTACTTTTTCTTTGGGGTTCAACATGTTGTATAGATTGGAATACCCTGAATTAATCGATTTATATAAGGCATCATCTTTTGTACTGTTCCGGTTTAAGTCTACATTGTTTTCCGAAACCCTTCTTAGATATTTCATGCCAAATGGATTAAGCCCGTGTATGAGCAGCATTCCCATGTTATCAAATTGTTTTTTGTCAAGCAATTCTGCAAGGATCATCTGCTGTACCGCGCTGCCTACAAAGCCTTCTACTCCATGAATACCTGATGAAATAACCAAAAGATTCTTTTTTTGTTTTTGAGCAGGGATATAGCAGTAATTGATGGTGAGATCTTGATCCTTCTTGCTTTCAATCATTAAGGAAGCGGTTTTTGTATTTTTAAATTTTGCTGTTGCTTTTTTGGACAGGGAAATGAATTCTTTACGGCAGGCATCATAGGATTCCTGAAAATAAACTAATTGATCCTTATTTGTTGTGTGATCAACTTTATTGGGTGCGTAATTATAAAAATTATAAGAGGTGACACCAGTAATACCTAATACTGCCAAGATCAGGATTGCGATAAGGGCTTTAAAGAATTTTTTCATATTTCGCCTTCTTTTTAGCTTCATTCAATTTTTCTTATGATAAAATACCTATACTAAAAGATAATTAAAAAGAATATCATTTTTTTTAGGGTGCGTTGTATTGATCCTGATAATGCGGCAGTTTTAGAAATTGGAATTTTCAGACGACTGGTCTTCAATGGTTTCCAAAATCAGAAGACCGATAATCATATGGTCGTATGGTTTTCCATTGGCAGGCTGAGAAATATGTCGGATTTCAACTTTGAAAAGTTGCGGGGAGGGGGCGGCATCTCCCTTGTAATATTTCATTGACAGGATGTCTCCGACTTTTATGTACTTAAAAATATTTGAATCCTTTTTGGCTAGAATACCTAAGCCCGAAGGAGAGAGATCTCTTAATTTAAAATGGTAGCTCATCAGACTGTCACCGGGCTTGAATTCGATACTTGCCCCTTCTAATGCGGCTTTTCGAACTTCGGACCGTAATTCCTTCAGTTTTATTTCCCGGGCTTTTTCTGTCATTTTTTCTTTTTTGTGCAAATCATCACATTTTGAGATTCATAATAGTCTGATTTTTTTTGAAAAATCAATACTTTGTTTGATTGCTAATCTTGCTAGTTTTTAAAATATGAAGAAAAATAGATCAAAATATGTGGAAATTGCGTGGAATGCTCCGTGGCCTTGTCATGGGTCAAGTGAGCAGCTTAGTGTGAAAGCAGACATGCAATTACCCCCCCCTATGCTGTGGCATAGGGACATCAAATGAAAGAAGGTGATGCCTATGAAAGCGTAAGAGAACCATCTTAAATTTTTTACTGGGGTAGTGTAAAACAGAACATTAAATCGGAGGCTAAAATGAATATCCAGGGAATTGGACAGAACTTTATCCCGTATCATCCGCCGCCCATGACGGGAACGCACGGGAGTTCGGGTCAGCCGATTCAAAGTGTTGAATCAGTGAATCAAAGCATTGATTCGGTTGCCGGAATGCAGGAGGCCAACCTGGATGGCGTCTCAACTTCGGATGAAGCCGCTGCATTTGCAGATATGTTCTCAAATGCGGATACTGACGGCGACAGCTATTTATCACAAGAAGAATTTGAACAGATGTTGACACAGTTCCGGCCGCAGCAATCTTCTGGCATGCGTCAAATGGAATCAGGGCAAGGAATGCAGGGCATGGGCCCCCCGCCCCCGCCCAAGGACTTTGATCAGGTCCTGGATGACAGGGATATTAATGGAGACGGCGTGATTAGTGCCGAAGAATCCGGCCTCACCACTGAAATGTTTTCCACATTGGATGCAGATGGTGACGGATCAATTACTTCGCAGGAGCATGATCAGTTTATTGATGATACCAAGGGGTCTGAGCAAAGTGCATCTGTTAATTCAACCAGCCTGAGCACGGGAATTATGGCATACCAAAAGATATCTTATTCTTCATTAGCACAAGAAATGAGCAGTGACGGCAGGGCAAATTTAATTTCCACCATGGCATAAAATAGTTGGTGTTTCTATAATCCCACCTCAATTTCAGGGCGGTTTTTAACCGCCCTTTCTTTATGGAGAATATCTGGATTGCTTTCTTTTTCTTTAGGCTTTATAGTCTTTGAATGTTTTAATTTACCAAAAGAGAAAGCACCTTAAATGACCAGCAAAGAAGAATTTAATGAAATGTATGAAACAGGGGTCACGCCCTGGGAATTGAACCGGCCGGATTCAAATCTGATTAATATGATAGAAACCCAGGGTATTATACCTTGTAAAATCCTTGAAATCGGTTGCGGCACAGGCTCTAATGCTATTTGGCTGGCCAGGCAGGGCTTTGATGTGGTTGGGACTGATTTTTCTGCTTTGGCCATAGAGCAGGCCAGGCAAAAGGCCATAAAGATGGATGTTAATGGCAAAGAGAAAGTTGAATTTATTGTAAATGATTTTTTATCACAAAAGGTAAAAGGGGCTGATTTTGACTTTCTCTTTGACCGGGGGTGTTTTCACTCTTTTGAGGCCCTTGAGGACCGGACAAGGTTTGCTCAAAACGCCCATGCCCATCTAAACGAAGGGGGTCAATGGCTCAGTCTTATTGGGAATGCAGATGCTCCCAAAAGAGATGAGGGCCCGCCAATGAGAAGTGCCAAGGACATTGTTGATTCGGTTGAAGCTTATTTTGAAATTTTGTCGCTTGTCTCCCATGTCTTTGATTCAAAAAGAGAAACACCGCCCAGAAACTGGGTATGCTATATGCAAAAAAGAAAATAATAAGGATGAGCAAATGAAAAAGCAGACCATTGCCCTACACAAGGGAACTTTAAGGGATGAAACATATGGTGGGGTAAATACCCCGATTTATATTTCGTCTGCCAATGCATATATCGGCAGGGAAGATCCGGTGTATCCCCGGTATTTTAATTTGCCTAACCAGGATGCCGTGGGACACAAAATCGCATCCCTGGAAAACGCAGAGGCTGGATTGGTATTCAGTTCCGGCATGGGAGCAATCTCCACCTCTATTTTTGCTTATGCCGGAAATGGCGATCATGTGGTTATGCTGGATGCTTTGTACGGCGGCACTCATCATTTTGCAACCGCATGGTTTGAACATTTTGGTGTTCAATACACGTTTACCCAAACAAATGCCCAATCTGTCATGGATGCGGTACAGGATAATACACGGGTGATTGTTATTGAATCCCCTACAAATCCGCTTCTGGCAGTTCTGGATATAGAAAAGATTGCACAATTTGCCAGACAAAAAGATATCATCACTATTATTGATAATACCTTTGCCACGCCGGTGAACCAGACCCCTTTGGACCTGGGCATTGATATCGTGGTCCATAGCGGTACCAAGTATCTTGGCGGCCATTCTGATCTGTGCTGCGGCATGGTGGCCTGTTCCAAGGAAAAGATGAAAAAGGTTCTGGATTTAGCCAGGGTATTGGGACCCAGTCTCGACCCCAGGTGCTGTTATCTTTTGGAAAGAAGTATGAAAACCTTGGCATTGAGAGTAAAAGAGCAATCAAGAAACGCTTTGAAACTGGCACAATTTTTAGAGGCTCACAAAGCTGTGAGCAAGGTGCATTATCCCGGGCTTGAAAGCTTTAATGGGCATGAGATTGCTAAATCCCAGATGTCGGATTTCGGGGCCATGCTCTCCTTTGAGCTGTCCGGCATTGATTCCGGCAAATTTATTGCAGGGCTTAAGTTCATCAGTCCTGCTGTAAGTCTTGGCGGCATCGAATCCACCATCTGTTCCCCTGCGGTAACTTCCCATGCAAAGATGACCCAAACGGAGCGGGAAAGAATCGGTGTAACCGATTCGCTTCTGCGGCTTTCTGTAGGCGCTGAGCATATAGATGATTTACAACAAGATATTGACAACGCATTGAAAAATATATAAAAACGCGCCTATGCTTTCAGATTTGGAAAAGAAAATAATTGCTTTGCTCCAGGGGGATATCCCGGTAACTAAACGTCCATTTAAAGTGCTGGCTGAAAAGATCGGTATTACGGAAAACCAATTTTTAGAGGTGCTCAACGGCCTCAATGATCGAGGTATGATCCGTCGGTTCGGGGCCACCATTAAACATCAGAAATCCGGTTTTAAGGCCAATGCCATGGTGGCATGGAAAGTGGATGAAGGCCAGGTGGAGGCCACGGGCAAGATCATGGCCGGTTTTGACGAGATTACCCATTGCTACCGCAGAAATCCTGCCCCTGGATGGGATTACAATTTGTATACAATGGTACATGCCCAGGATGAAGATGCCTGTTATGCCATTGTCAAAAAGATTGCCAAGGCAGTGGATCAGGACGAATATACCCTGCTTTTTTCAAAAAAAGAGCTTAAAAAAACATCCATGAAATATTTTGAGGATTGAACACAGCCCCCATATCCTATGCGTAAATCCCTGGATTCACGATTTTGCCGCCTATGATTTCTGGGCAAAACCATTGGGTCTTCTATACATTGCCGCCATTTTACGAAAAGCCGGCTGCCGCATCAGTTTTATTGACTGTCTAGACCGCTTCCATGAAAAAGAAAATCAACCCGCAAAAATTCTGTGGGACGGTAGAGGTCCCTATCGGAAGATCGAGATTCCACGGCCTGATGGCCTTCCTGATATCGGCAAGCGATTTTCACGATACGGCATTAAGCCGGAATGGTTGAAACAAGATTTACAAATACAGGACCCGCCTGATCTGATCCTGGTTACCTCGCTTATGACCTACTGGGCCACGGGTGTTAAGGAAACCATTGAAACCATAAAAGATGTGTACCCCAATGTCCCTGTTGTTTTGGGAGGTATTTATGCAAATCTGTGCTGCTCCCATGCCCAGAGAGAATCCGGGGCCGACTTGGTGCTCACAGGACCTGTAAAAAAAAGTTTAAAAAAGGTGTTTAAAGACTTTTTAAAGATGGATCTGACACTGGGCATCGACTCAAGGGACCTGGATTCATATCCTTATCCTGCCTTGGATCTACAAAACAAAATAGCATATGCGCCTATTTTAACCTCAAGGGGATGCCCCTATTCATGCGAATATTGTGCATCGTCTTTTTTGGAACCAAAGCTCAGGCAAAGGTCGCCCGAAAATGTGTTTATGGAAATTCAACACTGGCATGAAAATTTTAAGGTGAAAAATTTTGCATTTTACGATGATGCGCTGCTGGTAAATGGGGATAAATATGCGTATTCATTGTTTGAAAGCATTATTTCCTCTGATATGGATGTCTGGTTTCACACCCCCAATGCTTTGCATGTCAAAGAATTGACCAAACAAGCCTGTGAGTTGATGTTCAAGGCTGGGTTTAAAACCATACGGCTGGGATTGGAAACCACTGATTTCTCCCATTACCGCCGGCATGACGTTAAAGTAAGGGAAGATGATTTTTTTCAGGCAGTTGAAAACCTGAAAACCGCGGGATTTGAAAAAGGCCAGATAGGCGCCTATCTGTTATGCGGCCTTCCGGGGCAATCACTGGATGAAGTAAAAAATTCCATGAATCTTGTAAAAAAATCGAAAATTTTACCTGTGCTGGCCTATTACACGCCCATTCCCCACACTCCCATGTGGGAAACCGCAATAAAGCAGGCTCGGTTTGATATCAGTCAACACCCTGTTTTAACAAATAACACCCTCTTTCCCTGTGTGAATTCCGATAAAACCATCCAACAGATTGCCCAATTGAAAAACTTATAATAATAATATATATACCGTTAGAAATTAGTGCCTAAACTTTTTTTAAGAGGGAAACATTGAACCTGATAGGTATTCTTATACAGACATTGGGTGGGCTCGGCCTTTTCATTCTTGGAATGAAAATGATGACAGAAGGCCTACAGGCAACAGCCGGTCAGAGAATTAGAAAAATACTGGAAGCTATCTCTTCAAACAGGGTCATCGGCTGTGCCACAGGAGCCGGGGTTACCGCAGTTATTCAATCCTCATCTGCCACCACGGTAATGCTGATAGGTTTTGTGGGTGCCGGCATCATGTCCCTTGAAAATGCAGTAGGGGTTATCATCGGAGCAAATGTCGGTACGACCATTACCGGCCAGATGATTGCGTTTAAATTGACAGAGGCCGCACTTCCGGCAATAGCCATGGGTGTAGTTCTTAAATATTTTTCAAAAAAACGTAATTACAGGCACATTGGCGATATCATTTTAGGGTTTGGCCTGCTTTTCTACGGAATGACGGTCATGAAGCATGGACTGGCCCCCATAAGGTCAGAACCTGAATTTATTGCGTTTTTTACCAAATTTTCAACAGACTCCATTGGCGGGATATTGCTTTGTGTCAGCATGGGAACGATTTTAACCATTGTGGTTCAGTCTTCTTCGGCCACGGTTGGCCTTACGATGACCCTTGCCACATCAGGGTTATTAACATTTCCAACCGCACTTGCCCTTGTTTTAGGTGAAAATATCGGCACCACCATAACCGCCCAACTGGCCACCATAGGTTCAAATAATGTCGAAGCGCACAGAACAGCCAATGCCCATACATTATTTAATGTGGCCGGCGTTGGAATTATGCTGCTGATCTTCCCGGCTTTTGTCGATATTGTACAAGTACTTACTTTAAAAATGGGTGCCGGGGCGGCAAATGAATTGGTAAATAATGAATATATCAATGTGTCTCGGTATATTGCCAATGGGCATACACTTTTTAATGTGATTAATGCCGGTGTGTTTCTGTTTTTATTACCCAAATTGGTGAAACTGGCGATTTTAATTTCCCCCAAGGAAAAGGAATCCAAAGAAAGATATGTTCTGCCTGATTTTGATGCGAGTTTTATTGATTCACCCATCGGCGCCCTGGCAAAGGTCAAGGGTGAAATTGTAAGAACCAGTGAATTTACAAGAATGAATCTTGTAAGGACATCGTCATGCCTGAGTACCAGGGATGATGATATTCTCGGGGAAAGAGAGGCCATAGAAGAACATATTGATTCCTGCCAGAAAACCATTATTAAATATTTGACCACCATATACCAAGGTGAGGTGAATGAACCCGAGGCCAAGGAAATATCCGAGATGATGAGAATCACCAATAATATAGAAAGAATAGGTGATTCAATGGAAAATGTTTCAAAAATGCTTGAAAAAGTATATGATGATAACATTAATTTTAGTGATGAGGCTAAGACGGATCTCGTATCGATATCAAATCAGGTGCACGAATTTTTTAATCTTGTCATTAATGAGATGAACGAAAAAACAGATAACTTTTATCAAAAAGCCCTGGCCTATGAAGACCTGATTGATCAAATGCGTGAGAATATGAGATACCAGCACATTGAAAGATTGAGGGCAAACAAGTGCTCGGTGGATGCAGGCGTTATCTTTATTGCCCTTGTATCCACGTATGAAAAAATGGGCGATTATTGTTATAATATTGCCACAGGTGTAAACAGGATAATATAAAATGATTGTTTTTGATCTTGAATGTCTGAACGGACATACCTTTGAGGGATGGTTTGATGACAGACAGGATCTTGAAACCCAGCAGGAGCAGGGGATTTTAAGATGCCCGGTTTGCGAAACCACATCCGTGGTTCAAATTCTTTCTCCTGTGGCCATAAAAAAATCTTCTTCATCACCAAACCCTACAACTCAAAATGCCTTGCAGGCCAGCCAGGAAGTCATGGCTGAGCTGACGGAAAAAGTGGTGGATTATGTGGAAAAAAACTTTGAAGATGTGGGATCTGATTTTGCTAAAGAAGCTTTGAAAATGCATTATGGCAGCGAAGAATTTCGAAATATAAAAGGGACAACCACAAAAGAAGAAGACAAAGTCCTTGATAAGGAAGGGGTACCGGTTTTCAAACTCCCGACAACCAAAAAAACCAGTGACGATCTGAATTAGCGGTCATGGCAAAAATCAACATCCAAACAATTTGTGTTTTATTACTTTTATCGTTGTTGCTAATCGGTTGCAATGAATTTGGATTTTTTGTTTCCTTTAAAACCATTGACGGCTTAAGGGAAAATGATGCTGTGATTCATGGCCAGCGGCAAATTGGCAAGGTTACCAAAATTACATATGAAAAAGATGCCACCTTTCTTGTGGGCATTGTTCTGTCTGATGAAGATAAAGATGTCGCCACCCAGAATACTATTTTTTATGTGGATAACTCTACTTTGGCCCGGGGGGAAAAGGCTCTTGTGGCTGAACAATTACAGCCCTTTGGAAAGCCCGTCGAAAAAGGAGCCATAGTATTGGGGCAATCAAAATCCGGCAACCAATTGTCTAATGAGAACAAGGGCCCTGTATGGGAGCAGCTGGAAAGAAAATTTTATGGGTTTTTAAAAGAATTTGAAAAAATTCCCGAATCCGAGCAATACAGGAATATGAAAAATAAGCTTTCAGAACTGGAAGCCCATATGGAATCATCGGGAAAAGAGATTGCCGATAAAATCCAGAACGAAATTTTACCCAAGCTTTCGCAAGAGATCGAAAAGTTCATGGATAAACTGGAATCTCAAGGAAGACAGGATGATGTCCAATCCCTTGAAGATGATTTAAATAAGCTTCAATCTATTTGATGAAGAAAGTTTTGTCCCGTTAGCACTGTCACCGCAGTTTTGCAATTCATGCAATTAATCAGAAGAGTGATAATCAGATGAGTGACTATATTCCCATTCGAAAATCCCAGATTCCCCTTTTTAAGAGCACTGCCTTGTATTTTCTTTCCAACAAGAAAGAAGGGGTGTTGTATAAAAAAAGCGGGGAAAACCTGGCCCCGGCCAAACTCAAGGAAGCGCGTGAAAAAGGATTGTATATCCATAAAGATGATAGAGAGTCAGCCAGCTCGGGGTTATACAGTGCTTTTAACGAGACGTTGGCACGATCAATCGTGGATAAGGGCGTCAAAACCTTAAGAATTTTGATCCTTGATATTGCCAGGGAGGCATTGACAGGGCCTTTGAAGTCTGCTTCCAAAGCTCTGCCGGAAACCATCGAGATGATGTTCAAGGGATTTTCGCAAAAATCAGAATTGTTGGATTCAATGATTGAAATAAATACGAATTCCGACCAGGTGTTTGAACACAGTGTCAATGT
>JAAEMC010000871.1 GCA_024225895.1 Desulfobacteraceae bacterium
GCAAGCCGCCGCGGCCGCCGTGGGGGCCGAGCTGTTGAAGTTCGAGCGATCGGAAGGGCGTCGGGTAGGGAAAGGGTGTAGATCTCGGAGGTGGGCGTATCATTAAAAAAACAACTTATTTGTCGTGGCCAGAACTATTATTTTTTCCAATGGTTTGCTCCTAAAAAGTGATCAAGACCGATGGTTAACTCGAATGCTGAAAATATCAAAAATTGTCATCCTGTTTTTTAAGGGCAGCATCTCCCATAAATTCGGGACATAATATAAGTCTGCATGGCCATTTTGTAAAGATCATCTGGAAAAGATTACCTGTAAAAGATCACCTGGCAAAGATCATCTGCCATTGAGTTTTAATAAAGTATTTTTTATCGTCATTTAATTATGGTAAAACCCCAGAAAGATAAGAATAAAACAAAACTGTTTGCCAAAAGGATTGGGATCAATGACCCGCATCGGATATTATGACATACGCACCCATTCCACTGGTGCCCGAACTTCTCCAGGTGCCAGTGACCGGGGTTCTATCATGGCGCAGTTTAAATTTGAAGAAGATATTTCTTTGCTTTTTCCCTATATCAATGCCGTGGCCGACAAGCCCCAGATGTATGAAAACCCCGGCATGATCCGTTTTGATTTTGGCGGGACCCTGTGCATGCTCCATTCGACGGTTTGCATGGCTTCCCCTTTTGATGACAGGCAGGCAGTCATAGAATTTGCACAAAAACTGGTGCAGTTTTTAAAGGATATTGATTTAAAAAAGGACTCCATTGTCCCAAGCTTCAAGTTGTTCCAGCAGGCCGACGTGACCCAGATTTTAAAAGTGCTGCCAAAAACAAATTGTAAAAAATGCGGGTATCAGACTTGTCTTGCCTTTGCCGCAATGCTGGCCAAACAGCAGGTTTTGCCTTCCAAATGTCCTTACCTGGGAAAGCCGGTCAATGAAAAGGTCACCTTTGAGGTATATGATGAAAACGGCAACCCCACATCTTCTGTAACCATTGATGTGGATACTTCAAAAACAGATCTGAAAGCACGGGATAAAAATAAAACCCTTGATGCCAATGCAGCTCCTTTTAAAAAAAATACCATCAGTGAAAGTGATGCCAATATGTCATTGCCGGTACCGCTGACCAAAAGGGAGTATGAGGTGCTGTCGATGATGGCCAGGGGGTTAACCAACAAAGAAATTTCAGATGAATTGTTTATCAGTCCCCATACTGTGAAAAGCCATGTGATCAATATTTTCAACAAGCTGGGGGTTAACCACCGTACCCAGGCCGTGGTCTGGGCTGCACGCAATCATCTTATCTAATATCCGGGCTAAAGTACTTTTTTACACCTTGCTCTTACCCAAACCTTTTTGCAAATTTTTGAATACCCACCACTAAAACCCCCCAAACGGGGGATTTATTTTTTTTGAATTTATGGTTTGCTGGTATTTGAAAAAGACTAAAGCGATTCTTTTAAAAGAAAATATGAGAGGTCATACATGTCCAATTTTGTAAATGTCATGGAAGTATTTAAACTCCTGGAAAAAACCAATTGTCGAAAATGTAATGAAAAAACCTGCCTGGTCTTTGCCACGAAAGTTTTTAACGCCAGCCGCCCCTTATCCGATTGCCCGGTTCTGTCGGATGCCGTGCTTAAAAAATATCCAAGCACCATGGAAAAACCCACCCTGCAGATTGAGCTGGATCTAAATGATAAAATTGCACAACTAAAAGCTCAATTAATCCAAAAAGATTTTTCAACCCTGGCCGCAAGGGTGGGAGGAAAATTTACCAATAACAAGCTGACTCTCAGGATTTTTGGAAAACTCTTTTCCGTTGATACCCAAGGCAATTTTTCTTCGGATATTCACATCAACCCCTGGATCGTCTTGGCAGTATTGGGATACCTTCTCAATTGCCAGGGGGTTCCTTTGTCCGGCAAGTGGGTGCCTTTCAGAGAATTGAAAAACGGCCGGGAACAGAACGGGCTCTTTGTCCAGAGGGCTGAGAAAGCATTGAAAAAGGTGGCAGATGCCTATCCTAATTTTTTTGAAGACCTGAGCCTCATCTTTAATGGTAAAGAAGTGGAAAACCACTATGAGTCGGATATTTCCCTGGTGTTAAGTCCGCTGCCGCTCTTGCCGTTTCTTATGTGTTACTGGAAACCCGATGACGGCCTTGAATCTGATCTTAACCTTTTTTTCGATTCAACCGCTGTTGAAAACAGTACCATTGAAGTTGTTTTCGGAATCGGCACTGGCATTGTCAGGATGTTTGAAAAAATTTCCCTCACCCATGGCGCTGCATAGGCAAAGGGTCAAGTGTGGGGTCAGGCCTGTTCTTCATCCAAAATTTTTTATAGGCTCTTTATACAGTCTGCATCTCGGTCATCCACCCCCATTTCTTTGGCCAGTTTTACGGCCAGTTCACTGACCCGGGCGGTATGCCCCTCAGTATAGGTGTCCCTTGCTGCCAGAGCGTTGGCCAGGGAAGATATAACGTTTATAGTGTTCAGACGGATGGTTTCATTGAGAGCCTTGAGCTCCTCAACCAGCATTTCAAGCCGGTATTCCCTGGCTTCTATCTTGACCATCATCAGGCCCATGGCCTCGGCCACCCTTCTTACTGTTTTCGGCTGGTGCTCGGCCGTTAACTCCATGATATCGTTTGAGTAATTACCAGTGGTGATTTCATCAATGATTTCAAGTAAATTGTCCAAAGGTTTCAAATCATGCCCTCCCAATAAAAATAGTGGTCGAAATAAAGTCGTACAATACAGGTCTTGGTTTTGTTCATCAATAATGGCAGCAGACCATGCCAGGCCGACAGATGCTCTTATCTGTGTTCACTGGAAATCAGGAAACCATAAATCCCTCACGCGGCCATGTGTCATGTCCATGTCAAGACAGGGTTTCTTGTTTTCTTATACCTTTCGAGCGGTATGGGCAAGGGATCGTCCTATCTCTATGTATCTGTGTCTTTCAGCCTCATGCTGTTTTTCAGTAAGATACATGGTGGCCAGGGATGTGCCTTTTTTTTTCTGTT
This sequence comes from Desulfobacteraceae bacterium, assembly GCA_024225895.1. Classification (GTDB taxonomy): domain Bacteria; phylum Desulfobacterota; class Desulfobacteria; order Desulfobacterales; family Desulfobacteraceae; genus JAAEMC01. The sequence continues at coordinate 3,036 of JAAEMC010000871.1, forward strand.
ATTGTGGCATGTTATGGAATTTGATAGTGGATTCGGGAGATCAAATCAGTTTTAATTTTTTTTGCAATACCTGACTTTTTATTGTAAATTAAGAACAAAGGAGCTTTAAAGAAAAGGTTTTATATGGATAAAATTATTTGGGATAAAAGTTTTAGCGTGAACATATCAGATATTATCAATGATATGGAAACCGGGAAGCAAACTTTATCCAGTGAAGTATTAAAATATCTGAATGAATGGCTGAAAAATCATATACAATGCACAGATAAAAATTACTCCTTTTTTTTCAACGAAAGGGGATTGTGTTAGGGTAATCGAGAATAGACCCTGTCTATTAGGAAATACCGAATTGAGGTATCCATAAAGCACAGAATTTTAAATTATTTAACTTAATTACTCTGCAAACTGAACAACACTTGTCTACATGACAAGGGATTTATTGGGAGTCGATTTAAAATCGACTATCATCAATAACGGGTTCGCACTCTTTGTTTCAATATATATCGTATGAATAATTTTAGTAAAAAAATCTTCTGGGCAATAATAGCATTTTTTCTTTTAATATTAATGCCTTACTCGATTTGCGCAAAAAATATTCAATTCAATCTTGTAATGAATCTTGGTGTCCAAATCACTGGTATAAAACAGGATAAAGAGGGATTTTTTTGGATTTCAACCAGCAATGGCCTTAAAAGATATGATGGGCTGGAGATAAAAACCTGGAGAAAGGAGAAGGGTGGTTTATCTGAAGATTTTATACGAGCCGTTTGCAACACTGACGAAGCATTATGGTTGTTGACGAATACACGGGGTTTGAACAGATTTGATAAAAATACCGGAGATTTTAAGCAATATAAATTTAATCCAAATGAACCAAACAGCTTGAAAGGCGCAGGAGGATTTGCATTATTGGTCGATGATGGCGGGTTTGTTTGGATCGGCACTGAAAATGGTATTCTAAGTAGATTAGATCCTGAAACTGATACTTTTACGCATTTTAAACATGAGCCGGAAAATCGCCACAGCCTGCCCAAAGGAATGTTAACATGCATTTTTCAGGATTCATCAGGAACCTTTTGGATCGGGTCGGAAGGAGGAGGCCTGAGTAAATTTGATTATAAATCGAAAAAATTTACAAATTTCAAACACGATCCGAATAACCCTTTTAGTATCAGTGGGAACAGAATAAATGCAATTATAGAAGATGGTAATAGTTTATGGGTTGGAACCGCCACAAGCGGGTTAAACAGGTTTGACAGAAAAACAAAAAAATTCACTCGGTATAAGCATGCCCAGAATAATCCTGCAAGTATTAGCCATGACAGTGTAATGTCTCTATGTAATGATGGTCGATTCCTTTGGGTCGGAACTATCCATGGCGGCCTGAACAGACTAAACAAAGAAACCGGAAATTTCAGC
>JAAEMC010000872.1 GCA_024225895.1 Desulfobacteraceae bacterium
GCTCGAATGCCAGGGGGGAAACCATGGGCACATCATGAGCATGGAGTACCAGAAGCGGGCACGTTAATGTTTTCATAAGCCTTTCAGTCACAGAGCCGACCAAAAATTTTTTTACTCCGGATAAACCGTGGGTGGCGGTAATAACCATATCAATGTCCTGGGTTTCAGCAAATTCCTGGATTTCTTCTGCCGGATATCCATTGGATACAAGGGGTTCACCATCGATTTTATAGGCTTTAATGAGATTTTCGAGGTGGGTTTGGGCATATTCCAAACCCTGTTGAATAAGACGTTCAGAATCGATGTAGGCACCCCCGGAATAGGGTATGGGGGTGATGTCCGGAACAATATGGCATAATAAAAGCTTTGAATGAAATTCTTTGGCCAAGGTCATGCCATGGGCCAGTACATGGTTGGTAAAATCGCTAAAATCAATAGCACACATTATTTTTTTTGGTTTAATTCTCATCATTCTTCTCCTTTCTTAATAAATGGTTATTTTGTAAGAGAATTATGATTAAGCGCTTGATTTTCAAATTTTCTTTTCAGACCAGGCTTCAGCGAGTTGAGAGAATGAATTTTTTAACAAAGAGTGCTATCAAATTCAATCCGATAGTTAAAGCAATGCAAAAGCAGAATAATGCAGGCACAATGGCTATAAGATACCCTATTTTAATCTTGTTTGCCGGAAATAGTCAAGAATGTTTGAATGCCATGTTTATGGAAAGACATATTTATGCCTTTATAGCTTGACATAAGATGGTAAAATTACTATATTTTTTCGTATAGGTTCTTATATGGGGCCATTGGATTATTCTAATTCTCTTTTTAATATTGAGGCTAATTACATGAATGACAATACCAAACTCAAACAGCTAACGCTTCGACTGCCGCAACATCTTCACAGAGACTTTAAAGTGGGTGCTGCAAAACAAGGCCGGACCATGGGTGACGTCGCCATTGAACTGATCAAAAACTATCTTAGAAAAGAATCCGATCCCCTGTGATGTTTACATTTTAACATTTAGGAGGATAGTATGAAATTTTCAGATTTGTTTGTCCCAAAATATTTGCATTCAAATCCGGATGTTCGCTTGAAATTTGTTGAAAGCACTGATGATTGGAAACTCTTGGAGCAAATAGCTAACAATGATCAAGACAACGATGTGAAAAAGAGTGCAGCAGAACGCGCACAAGTGATCAAAGAAAAACAGCAGATCGCTTAGCGCTTCAATCTTATGCTCGTTCTTATCGAGTGTTGTTTGGGATCACCTCTTTGTTTGTGATTCTGTCTTCTTGGTTCTCTTTGCCCGAAAAAAAAGAACGTTTCAGTTCATAGGAATTTTTAATTACAACCCGCTGATTTTACAAGTGCAACAAAAGATGTGCTCCCGCTATACCACATGGTTTTAAAACAGTGTGCCCTGATCCACCATCAAGGCGCCACCTGCCGCGTTGCCTGCGTTTGTTCCTCCCTGCGGAGTATGACTTATACGCCTTTTGTCGTCACTCCTTGGCGCCTTGTATCTGACACCTTGATGATGGCCAGGGATGTGCCTTTTTGTTGTTATTGTGGCATGTTATGGAATTTGATGGAGGATTTGTTAAGACGTGTGATAGGAATTTTCTATTTTCAATCTCAGGATAGTTCGTTTGGCTGAAATAAGGCGGTACATAATATTCCCCAGCCAGACCCCTTCCTTGAATTCATTTTTTGAGAAGCAAAACCGGTAAGGGATCTCTTTGTCCAATTCCAAAAGATATAGATCCATGCAGATTTTTTTATCGGTTATTCCTTTAAACACAAGGCAGGTCCTGTCAACAATGACTTTTTCATCTTTAATGAGCAGCACCTGTTCTAAGGTGACTTTTGACTTGCTGGGTATGCCTGCGGCTTGTGAACGTTCCCGCCATACCTTATACCGTTCTTTATAGGTTGGAGTGGATACGTAATAGATAACGGCAAAGGGAATACTCAGGGTGAATAAGATAAATAATATGGCAAACCATCCCTTTCGATTTGGCATCTGCCGGTTCTCCCTTGGTCTGTAAGATAATTTAAGTTCAGACGTTTGGAATGCGCCTGACACAAAAAAAAGAAACAAAAGAAACGAGTTATAGCAAATCGCATAAATATGTTCCGATACTACCGTAACTGTGTCTATCATGTGTGGCTAAAATTTTCTTGATACCACAATCGATTTGCTCAAAGGCGATTCCATTAATCTATCGTGTTTTTAGAAACTTTATTTTGGGAATCGTTATAGATCATATTCAGGATTGTTGTTTTTGTCAAATTGTATGGCAGCAAGTTTTAATATTCAATATTCGAGTCCAGCTTGGAGGGATCCACCGGCAGTTTGATGGTAAAGGCCGCTCCCTGTCCGGGTGAACTTCTTACAGACATTATGCCGTTATGATTGTCCGTGATAATAAAGTAGGATATGGAAAGCCCGAGACCGGTTCCTTCGCCGATGTTCTTGGTGGTAAAAAATGGGTCAAAAGCATGATTTGCCGTCTCTTTATCCATACCCGGACCATTATCCCTTATTTCAATGCAGGCGTATTCTCCATCTGGTTTTACAATGACGGTGATTTGCGGATTCTGACTGGCAATATCTGCCAAGGCCTGGGTACTGTTTTTTAAAAGATTTAAAATGACCTGCTGAATTTTATTGGCTTCGCATAGTATTTGCGGAGTGTCCTGGTTATATTCCTTGATGATATTCACATTTAAAAAATCCAGCCTTTTCTTCATATTATATTCATTTTTTGCAAGCTCAATGGCATTGTCAACAAGTTGAATGACATCCTCTTTGGTAAAAACAGAAGGGCTTTTACGGCTGAAAGAGAGCATATTCTGAATAATTTTTTTAATTCGCAGCCCAGATGTGGTTGCTGCATCCAACATTTGGAAAATCTGTCTTTTTTCCATATATTGATTCATATTTTTTAGACGAATATCGCATTCATCGGCCGTCAGCGTATTTTTTTCAACAGAATTTGAAAATCTTTTGTGGACTACTTCTATGCTCTGTAAAATACCGGCCAATGGATTATTAATTTCATGGGCCATGCCGGCGGCAAGGCCGCCAACAGTCATCATTTTTTCGTTTTGAATCATTGCTTCTTCAAATAGGACACGGTCGGTGGCATCATCAATGCGAATGACGGCACCTTCCTTACTTTGACTGATCAAAGGATAAACGGTTAGATCAAAAAAACGTGTCATTTTTTTATGGTTAACCCGGATTCTACGATGAACCTGAATATCTTGATTTGTGATGGCTTTTTGAACACAGTCATTATTACCCATGAATTTAAGCAGCTCTTTGGGCAGCGGGCTGCCATGGATTTGAGATGCAGATATCTTGGTTGCATTTTGGGCAGCGGTATTCCAATGGGTCACAAAGCCTTTTGTGTCAACTCCCACAATCATGGAAGGCATGGAATTTACAATATTATTTAAAAAATTTTGCAGGCGCTGTATTTCTGCTTCACTTTTGACACGGGTTTCAATTTCATACTCCAGCTGCTGGTTTGTTTTTTGAAGTTCCTTGGTTCGAATATCGATGGCGTGTTTCAGGTCTTCGTTCAAACATTTCAATTTAAGATGGGTTGTAATCCGCGCTGCCACTTCTTCAATACTGAAGGGCTTGGTGATATAGTCAACTGCACCCAGTTTAAAACCTTCAACCTTATCATCTGTCTCTGTCAAGGCAGTGATTAAAATAATAGGGATTTTTTTGGTGCGCTCATCCTGCTTTAATTTATTGCAGATTTCAAAACCATCCATTTCCGGCATGAGAATATCCAAAAGAATTAGATCCGGAATGGTGGATAATGCCGTCTCAATACCTTCAGCACCTGATTCGGACAAGAGTATTTTATATCCATAGGGGTAAAGGGAATTGTATAAAACTTTCAGATCAGACGGGTTGTCATCAATAATGAGGACCAAACTGCCTTTCAATTCCGGGTCAGCAATTGGCATAAGACTCATTTTATATCTCCTGCAATAGTAAAAATCATGGGGCTGATAAATATTAAAAACTATTTGGTTGGTTACTTCACCAAGATGTAAATGAAATAAAACCTGTTTTTGAGCTAAGTGACCATAAATGCCCGTTCTAATATTTTTAATTACATCTGGTTGATTGAGTATTAATGACAATACCATGGAATAAGGCCCCATATCAATCGGTTTTCAATATTTTCATTCTGGCCGATTATATAAAACAAGGTGATTTTATTTTGTACTTATGCCATTGATTTGGGCAGAGCCTGGGGTGAAGGTTCTACAGGTTGGCTTCCTTTGGGTGGCCGCCGCCGCAGGAAAAGAGGTTATGCCGATAATAAATTATGGGCGATCTATTTTATAATGAGAAAAAACTTTTGTCCCGTTCGCTAATTTTATAGTGATTCTGAAAAAATATATTTTCGAAAAACAATATAAATAAAAGTAAATCGATTTTGTATCAACCGATTTTTATCCTTGAGGGGTAGAAATGGCTATACGTTAATTGGAACGTTATTCTGCTATTTGCTATAAGAATATCTTACATATTTGATCAAAAGATTTAGTTCAAATGATGGCAGGGAGCAGAACCCCTCAAAGTACATTCACAGACAAAAGGAATACAGTCATAGATTTACAGCCGGTAACTCTTCTTTTGTGAAGAGCTCACCGGCGTGCGGGGTTTGATCATTTTGGAACGAATTTGAACTTCTGGCCGCCGATGGCGGCTTCAAACATCAAGCCGGCTTTTGTATGTACAAAAATAGCCATTCCATTTGAATAATTAATTTCTGCATATTCACCTGAGGACTGGTTGTAACTTGCCCCTGCCGTGGCACCTTCTGTCCCTGCTTTTGCCTGTGCTCCTAATGTGATTGCTACAGCAGATGCGGAAGCATCAAATTCAAAGTTGCCGCTGGTAAATTCTTTATAGGCATGTTTGTTTTTAAAAAAAATAATTTCCGAAAATGCCTGCCCCCCTATTTGAAAACCAAAGGTGACTTTAGCCAGTGAAACAGTTCCGGTAACATTGCCGCTTTTATAGACCTGCCCGTTCCCGTAAGCTGCACCAACAACCAATCCACCTTTTCCCACTGTGGGGAAAACCGCATAGCCATAGCAGTTTTTGAAAAATGGCCGGGTTATGTCAGATTTTTTAAAAGTATTGATAGTATCTGAATAATCGTCAGCGAACACAGCAGGTGACAGGGCTATTGCAAAAATAGTGGTCAAAATGACC
>JAAEMC010000873.1 GCA_024225895.1 Desulfobacteraceae bacterium
CCGGATTAAAAACAAAATTATATTGGGATACGTATGGCAATTTCTAAACCGCTGTGTTGAATGGGGCGGTCTGTATGAAGACATACAAGTTGGGATTCCCAAAGGGTCATCCCTCTCACTTTTGCTTGGCTCCTTTTTCCTAATTGATTTGGATGAAAAAATGGCTCAACTCGATATTAGATACTTCAGGTATATGGATGATATATTGATCCTTGCTCCAACCAGGTGGAAATTAAAAAAAGCCATCCGGGTTTTGAATCAAGCATTGAATTCCTTAGGTCTTGAAAAACATCCAGAGAAGAACGTGATCGGCCGTATCGAAAAAGGAATTGATTTTGTTGGGTATCATTTTAAGCCAAATGGTGTATATATTTCAAATCTCAGTATAGACAAATTTTTAAAACGTATTAATCGGCTTTATGAGCAAAATGCATCTGATGACCGCATTGATAAATACGTGAAAAAATGGTGGCTAAGCTATTCAAACAAGCTTTCCCATCAGTCCAAAGGATGACAATAATTTTAAACGTCGGGGTCCAGTAGCGGCCTGAACAGCCTGGTCGTTGCGGTTGCCGCGGCCCCTAGTAGTTGCATGGGCCCCGTCATTCTGTGTCGTCTCATCGGGTCCATCTTGAACTTTTTCTGCCGTTGTGTGATGATCCGGATGACTCGGTGTCCGGCATCTCGTGCCTTGTTGATGTCCTCCTGAGCCGCCTCGGCCGCCCCTAGTATAAGATGCGCGTTATATTTTTGATTCGTCTGGAGTTCTCCTGTTTCGAGGCTATTTACTTGGGTGAAGTGTCTTACTGCTCGGGCTGCTTGCGTTATCGCGCGTGTCCAGTTGGTGATTGCGTTTTCGATTTCGATAAATTTCGGGTCATGTTTGTTTTGATCATGTTTCAATTTTCCGTCTCTATCGTGCTTGTAGGTTTTTATCCATTCGATTGCCATCTGCAGTCGGTCATATATCTCTTGTGCCCTTTCTCTGATGTACATTCCCGGTATGTGCTTGTCCTCCGTTATTTTCGTATACCTCGTTGTACGATTCGTGTCGGCTTCGATGTGTACTGTCCTGACCGCGTCGCCAACCATTGCGTCAATGAATGGGTTATATGTGTCTATGTTCTTTTTCGTGTTGTCCTTATTCGTGTGTGATACTGCTGTGATCCACTTCCATCCTGCGTTTATGATTGCTTCTTCGAGAGTGCTATGCTTAAGTGCGATAGTTGCAAGGAGTTGATTCCTTCCATCTATCCCTTCGAACATGTAAAATCGTTGTTTGTTCAGCCGTTTATGTAACATAATAAGGATATTTAATAATCCGACGACATACAGAGAATGCGCGGTTGTTATATTGACTGTTTTGTTCATTTTTTGCAGGGTATTTATGATTTCCGGTAAATCTTCCCCCTTCACTCCGGCTGCATACCGTGCTTTAAGTCTTAGGATCAAATCGTTTAACCTATCCGAATGGTCTTGTGTGCTGTATTTTTCGTCGTAGGCCGTAAGCGGATCGTACTCTGTATATGTTCCGATCATCGGTTGGATGTATTCAGCTATTTCTTCTGTCACTGGCTGGATACATAGCAACTCGGTTAAAATTCTGATGACATCGTTATCCGATTTAAAGAAAACTGGGTCGGGATTAGACGTGCTAGTTCCTTTCTCATGTATGGCCTCTAATCTTTGTGTAATACTTTCCGCAGTTAAATATTCTAAAAAGCTCTTGTGAACAAACTCAATACCTCTATCATCTTTCCCAATAAATGTGGGTGCGTTTAATACTGCTGTTTCACGAGCATCTATTAATTCGTTACTGCAATTCGAGCATCCAAATGCTAAGTCTTTCAAAAATAAATCTGTTTTTTGTGCATCAATTATATCTCTGCCTTCAAGATGCATATGCCAGGCTATGTCCATTATGAATTGATGCAGTTCTTTCGGCTCTAATCGTCCTCTATCATCGGCTGATCGTTTTTTGTCTATCTGTCGAATGATTGAATCGTATAAAATGCATTTGTAGACGTATGCTTTTTCGATTTTAGCTTTTTCTGAGAGGTCAATTAAGCCACTGGCATGTATTCTGGCGACAAGATGCAGTGTGAGCGGCCAGGATACAAGATGGTGCATTGCGGGTTTTTCTCCTTCATACTTTGCCTCTAATTGAATTTCCGGTTTAAAGTCATTATTACTATGTCTATGATGAGGTGTTTGAGCCCATTTTTTACCCCACAATTTCACTCTTTTTTTATTGAATGGTTTTAATTCTAAAATATGCGAACCTCTAGGCATACCTTCTCCGTGTGGGAAGAGTGTGTCTCGTCCAGCTATCAGTACCTTTGTTTCCTTAAAGGCCGGAAGATCCAGCTCATCTTTCAAATTTCGAAAAAGGGTCGTCAGTTTTACCTTATTAGCCATCATAACTTCATCGAAACCATCTAATACCAGGATAACATTTTTCAGCTTTTTTAAATCCTTAATCTCATCAATGAGGCCTAATTGTTTTAGGCTGTCTTCAACAAAGCCTCCTATATCACTGCAATCCTCTAATTTTCTTAATTTTAATAAAATCGGATGGACATTATCCATCCTTGCCAACCGATCACATAGGAGCCTGCAAAGTGTAGATTTCCCTGAGCCGGGTCCACCACAAAGAAAAATTAAATCTTCATTGGTGTTCCTGTTGCTCAATAGCCCTCCCAGTAAGATCCCGAGGTCACGATTCTTTATTGTAAGGGCTTTGTCAAATCCCTGCCGAGAATAATCCACTTCAGGACATACAAAAACTTTACGAACGCCGAACTCCTCATTGAACATGCTTTCTTTTTTATCTGGCAGTTCTTTTAATTTATCTTTGTAATCATTCCATTCTTCTGTGTAGTCGTATTGATCACTTGATTCTTTGTCCAGCCAGTTTTTAGCAAGTTTTTCAACGATAGCTAACGTTTCTGCGATTTTGGTTTTTGAATCAACTGTTTCATTAATTAATAGGTAATTTCGGATCCAGTCATAAGCATCTGCTCTTTTGCTGATATTTTTGTAAAAACAGTCCCTTGCTTCTTTTTCTATTTCATGAATAAGCTCACGAGCTTGATCCCTATCATAACCTGTTTGATAAAAAATCTTACCAAGCCATTCGGAATAAGCCGAATAAAGGGGAACATTAAGTGCCATGGGTTCAGCAGTAAAAAAATAATAAATTTCCATCCTGGGCAAGTCTTTGATAAGCGATTCAATTTGTTGCGCAGCAGCTTGATCTAATGGGTTTGGAGTAAATTCGCCTTCCTTGATATTGTATAGTTCTCTTTGTTTGAAAACCCTCTTAACAGCAGTCAAATAGCTTTGTTGGCACAATACATAATATAAGACTTCGAATTTTTCATTTTCATCTTTAAGTTTATCAAGTTCAGGATCCTTATTATTGTATTTGTCTATGACGTTCGTACACAATGAAATACATGAACCAGCAGTCTTAAGGATATTTGCAACAGCTATACCGATGGTTATTGGCTCACCGATTGCAATGGCGGTCCCAAATAGTGTTATCTGTCCCACATCCTTTAGAGTTGAAGAGTCGTTATCGAGGCGTTTTCTCAAGGTTGATAGCACTGATTTACCGGTAATAAATGATTTCATTGGACTGCTCCTTGTGTTAATTCAGCTTGGTATCTTTTAAAGATGGCACTTTTGCAATCTGCTGACGGTGCAACTCAATATTCGTATGCTGATAAATTTTTTGAGTTGTATCTGGTCGTGAATGGCCGGCAATTTCCGAAACAGATTTTAAATCCCCTCCTGCAGAAAGGATGTTAGTGACAAAGGCATGGCGGAAGTCATACAGCCTGATTCGGCGGTGGATCCCAGCCCGGCGTTTTGCCCCTGCAAAGGCACTGTCCACAGATTTGACGGGTTTGTCTTGCCATGTGATTATTTCTCGGCAAGTTTTACTTTTGTCCTCTCTATGCCATTGACGCAAATCGAACATTAATTCTGGATGAATCGGGACTGTCCTGTGTGGCAGCCCCCTTTTTTTAGCAGATACAATAAATATGGTTTCATTTTCAAAATCGATATCATCCCATGTGAGTCCGAATAATTCAGCATCCCCTGGTCGCAGGCCGGTAAAGTAGCTGATTTTTAATGCCCGGATAAGATGGTCTGCAGATTCGCTTAAAATTTTTTGAGTTTCCCGTTTGTCTGGCGGCTTAATAATGGCATCATCACGTTTGGGCTTTTTGAACCCTTTTATCGGATTTTTTAAAAGAAACTCATTTTGTACGCCCCAGTTTAAAATGGCTTGAATATCACACAGCTCCCTGTTGACTGATGATCTCGATATCATTTGAAAGGAACCATCAGGGTTCTTAATCGGCTCATGTCTTGGATTTGATTTGGTTCCTTTCCGGACCATTTTTTTTGTTTTCAATCGCTTTCCAACGTATTGATTTAATCTTCCGTAGGTGAGGCCGGCAGCCTGGAGGTGTCCCAGTTCCGGAATGATTACGGATATCAGAGCATATGTAAGATTTTCTCCTGATTTTTTTGAAAGGTCGGATGATGTTTTTATGCGGAGGTACTCAAGTGCCAGGTCTTCAAATGTTAGATTTCCTGCAAGAGATCTTTTCTTCTCATATGGTCTGATAGTGCCATTGGATTTTAATTCATTGTTTCTCTTTTCAGCCTGTAGTGCTGCAGAGGGACTTTTACCAAAGTATTCCCATTTCCATTTTTTTTGGCCGTCTACTTCTGTCTGATACTTACAGTAATATTGGCCATCTTTTCTTTTGCCCCAGGTCATATGACACAGCCCTTTCCTAAATATTATACCAACAAAAAATACATTTGGGCGTTTCTGACAGGTTTTTATGCCCGCGATTTGGACATACTTTTTGTTTCCAACACCAGCAGATCAATTTATGGGGAATTAAATATGTTACAAGCAGTATTAAAAGGGTTTTACAGATTTCTGCATTCAAGATATCCTCTCCCTCTATCTCAATTTTTATTTTCAGCCTTTGAAATTATATAATTATCGTTATTCACTTTTACTTTAACTCCATTAACATTATTCCAAACTATTTCCGCGTCTACATATACTCGAGAATCAGGTTCACCAAGAATCTCAATCATTTTATCTATAAACTTATTTCTTAAGTCCTTTCGTATCCAGAAGAACATTTGTTCTATTTTGGGATCTTCAGGGTTTTTATCATGTAAAAAAATAGCGGTAACAAAAAAATATGTCCAATAGTCTCGTTCAAAATCAAACCATGTGTCTGTGACTTTTGCATTTGGGAATCTTCTTTTTAACTCTAATAAAGGAGTTCCTATCGATATCCCTTTCAGCTTTTTGGGTACCGGGTTTCCGAGAGTAAAGATGTCTGCATCTTTTTCGGTAATAACTCTAATTTTATTGATCGCATTTGTTTTTATTTCATATCTTGAGTTGTCCAGTATCAATTTGACGGTATCAAGTCTTCTTCTTGCTGGTGGCATTGGTAATCCCCCTAACTTCTTCTCAGATAACCACTGACGCCATTGATCATTTATAGTTTTATTTACAGCATATAGGGATAAAGAATAAAAACCTCTTGGCCCGTTCTCTGAGATAATTGTCTGAAACTTTGTATTGGACTCTACTTTTGGGTATTTCGGCCAACAAAGTTCGATGTCGGGTTTGTCTACTGCGAGCCAAATATATTGACCTGGCTC
>JAAEMC010000874.1 GCA_024225895.1 Desulfobacteraceae bacterium
GATTATATAACCAAGCCGTTTTCCCCTTCTCTGGTTCAGGCAAGGGTTAGAAACCGCTTGAACATGATTCGCGCCCAAAGACGCCAGCAGGCATCTGCCCATGACGACAAAATGATTACTGTCGGCAGTCTTGCCATAGGTATGGCCCATGAAATAAATAATCCTTTGGCCGGGATGATGCAAAATGCACAGCTGATCAACAACCGGTTGACAAAAAATATTCCAGCCAATGAAGAAGCCGCTAAAAAAGCGGGTGTTACAATGGATGGCATACGAAAATATGTCCAAGAAAGGAGAATTGTCCAGCAGCTTGAAAGAATAAATGAATCCGGTATCCAGGCTGCAAAAATTGTTGAGAAGATCCTTGAATTTTCAATTGAAGAAAAATCGGCAATGATCAAAGAAGACCTTGCCTCCATTATAGATGATGCATTGTCCAAAACATTTGAAGATTCAACGATTAAACAGATACAAGATCTTCATTTGATTGATATTCAAAAGGAATATACGTCCAAACCAACACAAGTTTTATCTGATAAACGTAAATTAACCATGGCGTTCTCAAATATTTTCAAAAATGCGATTCAGGCAATGCAAAAAAACAGCAGTGTTTATCCGGGCGCTATTTTACAAATCAATATTGTGAACAATAATAAAAGCCTTGTGGTTATCATTGAAGACAATGGGACTGGCATGGATGAGGAAATAAAAAAACAGGTCTTTGATCCACTCTTTTCCACCCGGGAGGTGGGCATGGGGGCCGGCCTGGATCTTGCCATGGTCTTTTTTATTATTACCCAAACCCACAAGGGACTTATCAATGTATCATCAGCTTTGGGCAAGGGTTCTAAATTTATTATAGAACTACCGTTTATCTTCTAGCAAACCTTTTTATCCATAAAACATTGCTGCATTGAGACCTAAAACCATATCCTTTTCTTTTTGATTCAAATCAGACTGATTCAGATCGTCATAGTACCTTTTGGGAGCCAGCAGTGGGTAGTCTGTTCCAAAAAGAATCTTGTCAATGACTCCGGCGGTTTTTGCCATATCATAAATTTTTGGGCCATATAAAAAAACAGAGGCTGCCGTATCGTACCAGATGTTATTCAAGACCTCTTTTACCTCTTTTTTCATGGTGTTGTAAAAGAAAATTCCCCCGCCCCAATGGGCCAGGATGATTTTGTTTTCTGCAAATTTTTTGGCCAGGGCATATATCTGTTCAAGAGTGATACTTGTTTTGCCGGGATATAGATGACCCACAGGTTCGTTTGTATGAATCATACACGGCAGGTTTCCATTTGACCGTAGCACATCCATAACCGGTGCAAGCCTTGAAAGTGCAGTATCATCAATACCGGAAAGGTAAAAGGCCAGCTCCCCCACACCGGAGAGTCCTTCATCAATACACCGCTTTGCCTCTTTAGCAGCACCATCCCAATTCACATCAAAACAGGCAAGGCCCTTAATGCGGTCCGGATATTTTTGGACAGACTCAATGATCATATCATTGTTTTTAATGGCAAGACAGGAGTCCCGCCAGGGAAACCCTGTGATGACCGATAGATCCACTTTCTGCTGGTTCATGGTGCTGATTAGTTCTTCAGTCACACAAATTTGGGCGTTTTTATGATTATAGAGCAATTTGAATTCGGGCTCATTATCAAAAAAACTTGAGCGGTTCTCTTTTACCTCTCTGGGAAAAACATGGGTATGGGTGTCAATTATCATTGGTTTCATCCATTTTGTCTATTGCAGGGCAATCGCATGTAACTTTTCTACATTAATGATTTTAAGCAGTTACGATTTAAAGGTGAACGCAATAAAAGTCTTTGATTTGCATAAGTACTGTAAAGCATTTGTACCAAATGGTTTACGGTATCCGAAAATTAATTAAATTAAAATTCATGCCAGTGTTACATGCGTTTACCCTGCGTCTATTGATTACATGTTGAAAAAAAGTCTGTTGCAATATATATTAAACAATTTATGCACACAAGGAATGAATATAGATCAATATGAAATATTATCCCATATATCTTGATGTGAAAGACAAACCCTGCCTGATTGTAGGCGGTGGTTCCGTTGGTGCAAGAAAAGCTTTTTGTCTTGTCAAATGCGGTGCAAAAGTCAAGATTGTCAGCAAAGCTTTTTCAAAGGCATTTGAGGGCGACATCCCATCTGAAATGGTGCTGGAAACCAAAAGATATGAAAAAAGTGATCTGGAAAATATTTTTCTTGTATTTGCCGCAACCAATGATGCTCAATTAAACCGGCGGGTTTCAAATGATTCCAAAGCACGCAACATCCTTTGCAATATTGCAGATTCTAAATCTTTAAGTGATTTCATACTGCCTTCTGTGGTGGACAAAGGAAATCTGATTTTGACAGTCTCCACCTCTGGCAAAAGTCCTGCAATGGCAAAGAAGATACGCCGGGATCTGGAAAAACAATTTGGCAAAGAATATGAACGGTTTTTATTTTTAATGGGCAGGATCAGGGAGGAACTTTTCAAAAAAGAACATGCGCCTGAAAAGCATCATAAGATTTTCAACACCTTGATTGAAAAAGAACTGCTCACCTTTGTGGCTAAAAACGATGAAAGAACAATTAACCGGATTCTCGAAGAAGTCCTTGGCAGTGACTATACTTATCAACGTCTTGTTTCACAGGAGTGATGAATGACAATTCCAAGCGGCGCTAAATTGTGTTTACAAATTTCGACATTGCTTTATTTCATCAGTGCGGCAGGTTATTTGTGCTATCTTTTTAATCAGAAAGACCGAATACAAAAAACCGCATTTTATCTGATTGGCGCTGGTGTCATTTTTCACATCATCAGTATTATGGTACAGGTAGTCCAAAGCAAAAGCCTGCCTGTTCACAATCTTGAGCAAAGCCTTTCCATTGCCGGATTGGCACTGGGATGTATGTTTCTTTATTTTCAATTGAGGATGAACCTGAAAATTTTAGGTGTATTTGCGGCATGCCTGATATCCATTATCATGGGCTCTCTTTTGTTGATACCGGATACTGCAGTTGAACAAATTTCCATTTTAAAGGGCTTTTGGCTCTACGCGCATATCCTCCTGGTTTTTTTGGGTGAGGCTGCCTTGGCACTGGCTTGTGGTGCCGGGATTTTATATCTTTTGCAGGAAAGGGATCTAAAAACAAAGCATTTTGGTTTCTTTTTTAAGCGGCTCCCTTCTTTGGATCTTTTGGATTCAGTGAGCTATACCTGCATCACTACCGGATTTTCTCTTTTAACCGTTGGTTTGATCACAGGTTTCATATATGCCAAATCAGTTTGGGGCCATTTTTGGAGCTGGGACCCAAAAGAAATCTGGTCTGTGGGAACCTGGCTTGTTTATGCTGCATTGCTGCATTACAGGCTTTTCGCCGGATGGCGGGGCCGCAAATCAGCCATAATAACAATTATTGGGTTTTTGATACTTGCCTTCACATTCCTTGGGGTTAATCTTATATTGGGTGGGCATCACCAGGGGTTTACAAAGTAGTTAAATAAAAATGTCAAACATAATATTAATCGGCATAAATCACACAACAGCACCTGTTGAACTCAGGGAAAATCTTGCATTTTCTGAGGAAGAAACCCTGGCTGCATTAAAACACTTAAGCCGTGATGTGCAAATTAAAGAAGCCATGGTGTTCTCCACCTGCAATCGTACGGAAATTCTCTATATTCCTGAGACAGATGAATATATTGATGCCATTATCGATTTTATTTCACAACATAAGGGGATTGCGGTAAATGAGTTCAAGCCCTCCTTATATGTGTACAAGGCAGATGAAGCTGTCCGTCATCTTTTCAGGGTGGCGTCAAGTCTTGATTCCATGGTGGTGGGAGAACCCCAGATATTAGGTCAGATTAAACAGGCCTATCGGACAGCCGTGACAAAAAGTTCATCCGGTGTCCTGCTCAATCGGCTGTTACATAAATCATTCAGTGTTGCAAAAAAGATCAGAAGGCAGACTGGTATCGGTGATAATGCCGTTTCCATTAGCTATGCCGCCATCGAACTTGCCAATAAAATATTCAGCGATCTTTCCACCAGAAGTGTGATGTTGCTCGGTGCAGGAGAAATGGCTGAACTGGCTGTGGAGCATCTGATATCCAACAATGTGAAACAGATTATAGTGGCTAACCGGACATTTGAAAATGCATTGAAACTTGCTGATAAATTCAATGGCGAGGCCATTAACTTTGAAGAAAAGGAAACCGCAATACAGGATGTCGATATTATCATCAGTTCCACAGGCGCCACAGACTATGTCTTAACCTACAAAAAGGTAAAAGCGGCCATGCATCAGAGAAATCAGGATCCGCTTTTCTTTATTGATATCGCCGTTCCCAGAGATATCGATCCGGACATTAATAAAATATCCAATGCCTATCTTTATGATATTGATGATCTCAAAAATGTGGTTGAAAATAATATCCAGCAAAGGGAAAATGAAATCATAAAAGCGGAGCGATATATTGAGGAAGCAGTGATTAAATTTCGCAAATGGCTTGAAGGTCTTGCCATTGTTCCGACGATAAAGGCGATAAATGAGAAGATATCCGCCATTGTTGAAATTGAATATAAAAAAACACTGCCCGGCCTGAAGCATATTTCCAGGGAAGATGCCGATGCCATCCGACGGATGACACAAGCAATTGCCAGCAGAACCATCC
>JAAEMC010000875.1 GCA_024225895.1 Desulfobacteraceae bacterium
GGTGTTTTGTTTGGATATATCCTTCTGAACCCAGAACAAAGGCATGTTCAATAATATTTTCAAGTTCCCGGATATTGCCGGGGAAATCATGGGCCATAAAGGTCTGGAGGACATCTTTATCAATACCCTGGATGTATTTGTTCTGACGCATATTGAGTTTGGAAATAAAGCGTTCCACCAAAAAGGGAATATCTTCCATACGCCCTCTTAACGGCGGCAGTTTCAACCCAATCACATTAATCCGGTAATAAAGATCCTGACGGAATTTATCTTCCTTCACCAGGGTCGCCAGATCTTTATTGGTGGCTGCCAGTATTCTGATATCGGTTTTCTCTTTTTCCACACCGCCCAGGGGTGTAAATTCACGTTCTTGGAGGACCCGTAAAATTCGGACCTGGAAGGCCGGGCTGGTATCTCCGATTTCATCAAGAAAGATGGTGCCGCCATTGGCCAGGGAAAACTGGCCGGGTTTGTCTTTTACCGCATTGGTAAAGGCCCCTTTTTTATAACCGAATAGCTCAGATTCCAACAGGGTGTCCGGCAGTGCCCCGCAGTTGATGGCAATAAAGGGTGCATCTTTTCGATGACTCATATTATGGATGGCCCGAGCCATTAATTCTTTGCCGGTACCGGTTTCCCCTTCTATTAATACGGTGGAGTCACTCTCGGAGATCTGGGGCAGGATATTGAATATTCCTTTCATGGCATTGCTGGTACTCACCATGTCCTGGATGCTCACACTTGCGGAGAGTTCCTTTCTTAGGTCTTCTACCAGGGAATGGTCCCTGAAGGTTTCGACCCCGCCGATCACATCCCCTTTTCTATCAATCAACAGCGAAGTGGATGCAGTAATTGGGATTCGCTTTTGTTCATTGTTGATAATGAATCCGGAATTGCTGATAAAGGGTTTTCCTTCTTCCATTGTTTTTTTTAGGGCACATTCTGCTTCGCACATGTTTGAGCGAAAGACCTCCCAGCAATGCCTGCCGATGGCATCTTTTCGTAAAATACCCGTGATCTCCTCTGCTGCCCGGTTAAAAGAGGTTATTTCCCAATTATAATCAATGGTAAAGACGCCATCAGATATGCACTCAAGGATGACTTTTGTGGTTTCCTCAGTCAAGGGGCCGAAAATTTTATTGTCTACCATTTTTTTAAACCTGTGATCTTTTGACGGTTTGGCCGGTCCTTTTATTATTAAAAATTATAATAA
>JAAEMC010000876.1 GCA_024225895.1 Desulfobacteraceae bacterium
AACCAGAGGCCATAAAAAATTATTCCAGTGATAGCTGACTGAAACCAGCCCATAGGCTATATAAGTGGAACGGGCCAACGGGACATAGACCTTCCAAAGAATCCCTAAAGCCGATACACCCTCCACCTGGGCAGCTTCCACAAGTTCCTTGGGAATGGTCTTAAAAGACTGGCGTAAAAGGAAAATACCAAAGGCCGAGGCCATATAAGGCAATCCCATGGCAGGGATGGTGTCCAACAACCCCATTACGCTGATAGTCCTGTAATTTTCCACTAAAAGCACTTCCGGCATGATCATGAGCTGGAGCAAAACCAATGCGAAGATAAAATCCCGTCCCCAGAAATTAAAGCGGGCAAATCCATAGGCAGCCAGTGTACACAAAACAAATTGTGCTCCTAAAATAAGGGTGACCAGTATGAATGTATTGAGCAGGTATCGTGGGAAAGGGGCATAGGACCAGGCCCTTATAAAATTTTCAAAGGTAAGGGGAGCAAAAAGTTTAAAGTTTGTTGAAAATTCAGGAGGATGAAATGCACTCCAGAATGCAAAAAAAACAGGCAGAAGCCATAAGATGGCAAGCATCCAGGCTCCCAGTGTTTCAATAATTTTTTCGATATTCCAATGGGTCATAGCACTAAGCTTTATTGCCGGGCAATTTGAAATGTTAAAATGCCCGGCATGGGATTTTTATTGATATTTTTTAACGATTCTTTCAGCCTGTTTCTGGGCGGATTTCAATGCGCTTTCCGGTGTTTTGGAGCCGGTAAGGGCTGCCTGGATATTGTCATTGAGAATCTTGTAAATCCTGCCGTTCTCATGAACCGAGAGCTCGGCTGTGGCATATTGCAACTGATCCCTGGCAACGGCTGCTGCCGGAAAGCTTTTGACATAATTTTTTAAAAGATCGGTTTCATATGCATCAGAACGAGTACCAAGGTAACCTGTTCCTATGCTCCACTGAGCTGTTCTTACAGGCTGAGTCATCCATTTAACAAACTTAAGGGCGGCTGTCCGTTCTTCATCTGTTGTCTTTTTAAAGATAAAAAAGTTACCGCCGCCAGTGGGGGTTCCCCTTTCTTTTTTCGCCGGAAGCATGGCCACACCAAAATTAAATTTGGCATTCTTTTTAACTGCGGTCAAATTACCGGTACTATGCCACATCATGGCTGTTTTCCCTTCAAGAAAATCAGACCGTAAGGTTCCCCACTCAATGGTTCCCTTGGGCATTATTTCATATTTTTGTCCAAGATCTTTCCAGAAATTCAAGGCTTCTAAAACCCCTTTTTTATTAAAATATACCTCAGTACCATTACCATTCATCAACACTTCACTGTTTTGTTTGCAAAGAGCACCAAACATCCAATAAGGGTATCCGGTGGAAGGAATCTCAAGGCCCCATTGGATCACTTTTCCGCCGGTATCCTTTTTGACCAGTTTTTTCCCCATGGAGACCAGTTCATCCCAGGTTGCAGGCGGATGATTCGGATCAAGGCCTGCTGCTTTAAAGGCATCTTTGTTGTAGTACATGACAATTGTAGACCGCTGAAACGGAATGCTCCAGGTTTTCCCGCCGGTCCGGCTGTTTTCCATGAGAGCCGGGTAAAAACTTTTCAGCCATGCTTTCTCATCATCTGAACTGACAAGATCATCAAAGGCGATCACCGCATCATTATCGATCAATGTAAAAATTTCCGTTGAAAGAATAACGGATAAATGAGGGGGAGTGCCTCCCTTAAGGGCTGTCATGGCTTTGGTCATGGTGTCTGTGTAGTTCCCGGAATAAATGGCCTTGATCTTGATATCCGAATTTTCCTTTTCAAAATCCGTAACCAGTTTATCCACAATTTTGGTTAGAGGTCCGCCGACAGCCACGGGGTAAAACATAGTCAGTTCCACACAAAAGGCTGATGATGAGAACAGGAACATGAAAAGTCCTGCAATCAGCATCATAAAGAGTTTAGATCGTTTCTGCTTCATAGGTTTTCTCCTTTTTTATTTATTAGGTGCAAACAATTATGTTGTATACTTTCTACTTATATAAACCTGTTGTTACTTATTAGGGACTTTATATTGCACTGTTGATTCCCTTGTGATCAGTTTAAAATCCAGCATTTTTTGCACTGGTTTGTTGCCATCTGCCATCTGCTGGAAAAGAACATCTGCTCCTATTTTACCCATCTCATAAGCCGGCTGCTGGATGGTGGTAAGACTCGGGGTGACATAAGAGGCAATCTGAATCCCGTCAAAACCGATTATGGACAAATCTTGCGGCAGTACCAGCCCTATCTCACGGGCACCTTTGATGGCCCCTAAGGCCAGGTAATCATTGGAGCAGAATATGGCAGATGGTCTCTTTTTAAGACCCATGAATTGTTTTACGCACTCTCTTCCTCCCGAAAGGGCGTAATCGGTCTGAAGCAGCAGTGATGAATCATAGGATATATCATTGTCTCTCAGGCATTTTTTATATCCATGCCACCGATGGAAACTGCGGTCTGAAACATTGAACCTGCCTGCTATCATGCCAATACGCCTGTGGCCCAGCTCCACCAGATGGAGGGTGGCTTCATACCCGCCTTTATAATTATCGATACCCACTGCAGATACAGGCCCTTTTTTGATGGTGCTGTACAATTGGACAAAGGGGAATTGATCGTCTAACAAGGATTTAATTTGCCCCCCTTTGGGATTGGCCGTGGTAATAATTAAGCCATCCACTTGTTTTTCAAGAAACGTGTTTATCAGGCCTGCTTCCAAATCCTGCTGATAATAGGAATTGCCCAAGATCACCTGGATGTTGTGCTGGCTGGCATAATCCTGAATACCCAGGGTGGATTCGGCAAAAACAGGGTTGTTTATATTGGGCACAATCAACCCTATGGTGTTGGATTTTTTTGTTACAAATCCCCTGGCCAGGGCATTGTATTTATACCGGCACATTTCCATGGCCTGCTGCACTTTTCCACGTGTTATAGAACGCACCTTGTCCGGAGAGTTGATCACCCTGGATACAGTTGCCGTAGATACGCCGGCCAACTTTGCCACATCATGTATGGTACTCATAAAGCACCTCTTTGTAATCGTTTACATTTTTATAGCGAGGTCTAGGAAACCCTGTCAAGGCTTTTTTGAATGCAACTAATAATCAAATGACAATTTGATATAACATAATATAATCATAACACAAAACTAATAATTGCCCTTTTCTCTTCAAAAGACTTGTCTTCTTTCCTTCTTATATAATATAGGAATCAAATGTAATCATTTACAATTAGGAGATGGAATGACAAAATTTCAAGATGACCCCGTGCAATTGAACAATGCTGTCATGCGTATCACCCGCAATGGACTCTATGTTGATTTGATAAAAACATCCCAGGGGCTTATCCGAATCGGAAGTATGCCTGATATCTCCAAAATTATGAAACAATACGGATTGTGTGATGAAATCGTTGTTGTGCCGCCGTGGAGAAGTTCCATGGCCGGGGATAACCATACGGGTGAAGAGTTTGTCCTGTGGGATGCCCAGGTTAAAAACAGTTTGGGGAAGACCTATGTGGGTCTCGCACAAAACGTCAACCTCATGCATGGTAATCTGAACAAGACCTTTTCCTTTTTTTTTGATTCATCCCAGACCCGGGTGATTAAAAAACATTGGTTGAAAAAATGGTTTAAAAAAGAAATTGCAGCGCCTGATTTCCAGAAAGGGGATCTATCCATATGTTTTAAAAACAGCACCATTACCGCCATTGACCAGGGTGTGGAATGCTATGATAAAAAAGCCTTGGAACCCGGTCTTTCCCCTGATGCAATGGTTGAAGATATTTTGGCCGGTGTAACAAGGGATAGTGCAAAAAGAGAGGATCTTGAAATCACACCAGTGGGCATTGGAAACGGATTTGTCGGCACTTCTTCAGCCTGTCTTGTTCGGTATGGCAACCGTGCACTATGGATCGACCCTTGCGGATATCCGGCCCATATGCTATCAAAATATGGTATTCATTGGGATGATATCACAGATATTTTCATTACCCACAATCATGAAGACCATATTCAGGGATTGTCTGCTTGTTTAGCGCGCGCCAGAATCATGAAAAAGCCCCTACGGCTAATCACGGCAAAATCCATTTATAAAGTCATAAAACATCAATTTTCTCCATTGTATCCTGAATTCAATGACCTGGTCCAATGGATTTCCATTTCGCCCGGCACACCGCTAATGTTGGGCAAGATGCAGCTTGAAACCCGTTGGAATCATCATATTCTTCCCTATGGTACCCTGGGACTTAAAATTTTTGCCGGTGGAAAAAGATTTGGATTTTCCGGAGACACCAAACTGGATGAAAAGCTTAACCTGATACTGAAACGAGAAGAATTATTCCCCCAATGGTTTGCCTCCTGCGATCTTGTGTTCCATGAAGTGGAATTTGACTCGCCATCAGGGGTTCACACGCATTGGAAAGCCCTTGAAAAGCTTCAACAGTCCATCCCGTGTGAAGTTCTAGGCTATCACACTGGCATATTGCCTCATCTTCCCATTCCCCTGGCAAAAGAAGGCAGGACCTATCGTTTGCAATAACGAATTTCAGATTTACAAAATCGTGTGAAATGATATAAAAATTTCCATCTGCTAATATAAAATTTAAAACAGGGAACTGACACATGGAAAATTACAGGCAAACAGTTCAGGAGACGGCCGCATTTTTAAAAAAGCACCTAAAACACCCGCCCGTTGTGGGAGTACTTACCGGAACAGGGCTTTCACAAAGTATCCAATCCTTAGATATAACACAGTCTTTTGATTATGCTTTAATACCTCATTTTCCTGTCTCCACCGTAAAAAGCCATGCAGGGAAATTGGGTTTTGGACAATTGGCAAAAACACCCATGATGATCATGCAGGGAAGATTTCATTTATATGAAGGATATACACCGTCTCAAGTGGTTTTTCCTGTCCGGGTCATGCAGGAACTGGGTGTAAAGATTCTAATAATTACCAATGCTGCAGGCGGATTAAATTTAAATTTTACCCCCGGCGACCTGATGATCATCACCGACCATATCAACCTGACCGGGCAAAATCCATTAATAGGGCCCAATGAGGATCAATGGGGCATCCGATTTCCAGATATGACAAAGGTTTATGATAAAAATCTTATGGAAACAGCAAAACAATGCGCACAAAAAAATCAGATAAACCTAAAAGAAGGGGTTTATGCAGGTCTTACAGGTCCCAGCCTTGAGACACCGGCCGAAACAAGATTTTTGAAAACCATCGGCAGTCATGCCGTGGGTTTTTCAACCATATTAGAAGCCATTGCAGGTGTCCATGCGGGTATGCGAATCCTTGGGATTTCCTTAATTAGCAATCTAAATGATCCTGACGATCCTTGTGAGACAACATTGGAAGGTGTTTTACAAATTGCGGAAAAATCGGTTCAAAAACTGGATCTACTGATTTCAGCGATAGTAACAGAATTATAAAAATATAAAGTCAGCCCGGATATTTCATATCCCTGGTGAAGTTGCCATCATTATCCGGGTTAGCCTCCAGAACCCTGTCGCCCAGCAGAGTAATACCAATAGCGCCAATAGGGGCTGTAATAATAATGGAAAGCACTGCCACCGCAAGAATGATATCTCCTGATGCAATGCCGACAGCAAGGGGCATAGCGCCGATTGCTGCCTGGACTGTTGCTTTGGGCAGATAAGAAACAATGCAAAATATTTTTTCCTTTAAAGTGTAACCGGTTCTCCAAAGTGACAGGTATGTTCCCGCACTCCTGAATACAAGCCCGATAAAAATAACAAGAACACCCGCCGCTCCGGATTTCCAGGCTACTTCTACATTGACCTGGGCACCCACCATGACAAAAAGGATGATCTGGGCAAAGACCCATATCTTTTTAAGCTTTTGAGAAATGCGTACGGCAATTGATTCAGATTTTTCCACAATTGTGACGCCGATGGCCATAACAGCCAACATTCCGGCAATAGGAAAAAATGCTTCACAGACTTTTTCAAGCCAGATTATGAAAATAGAGGCACAAAGAACAAGCAAGGTCCGGTTCGGTGACTGCCATTCAAATTTTTCAAACAACTTGAAAAGCAATAAGCCTGTTAAAAGTCCCAATCCGATCCCGGAGGCCACACTGACGGGCATGGATGCCAGCATCCAGAACACATTCGCAGTTGAATCCTTATGCACTCCAAGCAGCATGGTAAAAAGAACCAGGACAAAAACCACATCAAGGGCAGATGCACTGAGCACCATGGCAGGAATCCCTTTTTTTTCACCCTTTTTTTGATCCATGAATTCTACCATGGCCGTAACGACAATTGCAGGGGAAACCGCTGCAAGGATAGTCCCTAAAAGGGCAGCTTCAAAATAAGTTATCCCCAGTAACAATGGGGCAATCATGGTTATTGCCGCCATTTCAAATACAGCAGGCACAATACTCATAATTACCGCGGTTTTTCCAACCTGTTTCAACGTGCCTTTTTTCAACTCAAATCCTGCCCGCAGCAGAATGACGATCAAGGCGACCATCCGGAAATCAGCAGAAGCGTTCAAAACGATTGCCGGAAAAAAGTTGAGCATATAGGGACCGAAAAGAACACCCACCAACAGCATACCGATCATGCCCGGCAGATTCATTTTTTTAAACAAAAAGGCAGCCCCCATGCCAAAAACGATAGTCAATCCCAAACTGATGGCCATTAAAATCTATTTCCTTACAAAAACATATTTTTTCATTGACGATTCTATCTGCAAGATAGTATTAGAGATTTCGCTATTATACGGAATCTTTAAAAATATACAATTACAAATTTTTAAAATAATAATTTCCTTTAGGATAAAATAATATTAGAATTCACCCATGAGAATTGTCACCAGACCAGATTTTGACGGTATTGTATGCGCTGTCTTCCTCTTTGAGGCAGAAGATATTACCAATGGAATAAAATGGGTGGAACCCGACCAAATCCAAAAAAATTCAGTGGACATACGAACAGGGGACATTATGGCAAACCTGCCATATGACAGCCGATGCTCCCTATGGTTTGATCATCATGTATCCAACACACCCGAAACTGAAATAGATGGTTCTTTTGCCATTGCTCCGTCTGCTGCAGGCGTGATCTACCATTATTACAAAAAAACAGGACGTTTGACCAAAGACTATGATGAGCTGGTAAAAAATACAGACATTATCGACGCTGCCGATCTAAATCAGGACCAGGTGCTCCACCCGGAAAATTATCCGTATATCCTGTTGTCCATGACCATTCAGAATAAAAACTTTGAGGATATCGATTATTGGAATAGGCTGATAGAGCTGCTAAAACAAAAATCAATCAAAGAAATTCACCAAGATCCTGAAGTTAAAAAAAGATGCGACAATGTCATCAAAGAGAACCAAGCCTTTGAAGCCTATTTAAAAAAATATACCCGTATCGAGCATCAGGTATCCATTACCGATTTCCGACCCATAAGCAAGGATCCCTCCGGCAACCGGTTTTTAACCTATTCTCTTTTTCCTCAGGCTATGGCTTCGGTTAAAATCCGCTATAAAGACCAGGGCAAGGACTATGTTTCAGTGAGTATCGGGCACAGTATATTTAATAAAAATTGCCGTGTAAATGTGGGCAAGCTTCTATCCGGATTTGGCGGGGGTGGCCATAAAGGCGCCGGCGGCTGTACCCTTGAAACGGATAAAGCAGACCAATGCATTAATGAAATTCTCAATACCCTTTTTGAGAACCGGGAAGAATAAGAATTCCATCTACAGTTTTTCTTCCACACTTTTCACCTTATCTGCCATACTCTGATCCCGGTCAACCCGCGTTCCGGCCTTGATGGTGGTGGTAATCCTCGGAGCACCCATTTCATGGATCTTTTCATGACACTTCTTCACCACATCAAAGACTGCATCCCAGTGACCTTCGATATTGGTACCATAGGCATGAAGCTCTGAG
>JAAEMC010000877.1 GCA_024225895.1 Desulfobacteraceae bacterium
CAATGAGTTTCCCTTTTATTCTAACTTCTGCTTGACTGTCTAAAATAATGAGCATCCTGCCCATGGACTGACCTTCCTGGATAATACGCTCACCTGGCTTGCCGTGCTTTAAAACAGCCACTTCTTTTAGCGCATCCCTTTCCGGCTCGGTTAATCCAGAGAATAATTTTACTTGAGAAATAGCTTTGGAAAGCGCTTTGTTTTTGTCCTCTTCAGCAGCAAATGAATTGCATGCCAGGTATCCAAACATCAAAAGCACAATTGAGCAAGCAATCCAGCCTGTTCTTTTTTTCATCAGTTCATCTCCTTATTTGACAATATGATATATTCATGCCCCGACAAATCCAATCGGATTCATGCCCATATTCTGCATATATTTGGATTAAAATGCCAGTGAAATTTTATTGCAATATATCTTTATTGTAAAACAGGGCCATGCTTTAAAGGCCGGATCAAAAGAAAAAATACCTTTATATAAAAAAACGACTTGATATATGCTTCGATATGTATTGGTGTGTGGTATATAACTTTGGCATAAGGTCAAAACAAAGAGGTAAAACAGTGGAGTATTAAACAAAATAAATGGTGGAAATGAAAACTTTAAACATATTGATCACCGGTGCCTCAGGCTTTATTGGCAAGGCCATGGTTGAAACATGTTCCAGGATTGGGAATGTTTTTGCATTGGATTCGATTCTTGATCCCAATTCAGATAAAGAAATTGGATTAATTAAGGCAGACATTACTGATAAAAAGATATTGACGGATTTTTTCAAATACCAAAAAATCAATGTTGTGGTTCATTGCGCAGGCATTGCCCATCAACGGGTGGGCAAGGTTGATGCGAAGCAATATAGGCAAATCAATTGCCGGGCCACTGAAAATCTGGCCGAAATCGCTTGCAAAGCAAATCCAGATGTTCATTTTATTTTTCTTTCCTCTATATCGGTTTATGGTGAAAAAAATGGAAAGGGCCTGGTGTCTGAAAAGGAATCATGCCATCCCACCAGCGATTATGCTGCAAGCAAGCTTGCAGCGGAAATAGGGCTGAAAAAACAATTTGAAGAGGGGCAGTTAAAGCGGCTGGATATTTTAAGGCTGGCACCGGTTTATGATTTTGACAATAGTTTTAACCTTGATAAACGTGTTTTGGCACCATTTAAAGTCGCCTATATCCGGTTTGGTTCGGGCGCACAGAAAATGTCTGCACTTTCAAGACAAAATCTTGCCCGGTTTGTCCTTTACCGGATCAACCAAAAGATGGATTTACCATCGGGATTTAACGGGCTGTACAATATTTGTGATGAAAAACCATATACCTTTAACGAAATAATACACATTTTTAATACATCTGTCTTTAAACCTTCCAGGCCTGTTTTAGGGTTTCCACTTGGGATAATAAAAGCCTTTGTTCGTCTTGCAGCTTTTCTATATCAGAGCAAAGAGGATTGGATTTATTCTTGTTATGATAAACTGGCGCAAGATCTCATTTTCAATAATGAACAAATGTTAAAGACCGGTTATAAACCTGCGCAAACCCTGCAATCAATATTTTTGAACAAAGAAAGCAAGTCTTAAAAAAGATTTCATATCTTTTCACCGCTTCAAAGGGATCTGTTCGGGGTGATCGCAAGTAACTTATCAGGATTCATAATATCAAACAGTTAGGATTTTGAGGAAAACGCAATTGAAGGCATCGTTTTGCATAAGTTTTGCACAGCATTGGCACCAAATATTTTTTGGCAACTGTAAATTAAAAGATATAAATTTATGCCCAAGTTTACACTCGTTTGCCCTTGGGATCTGTTTAATCATTTGCAAAAATTCCATTATTTTTATAAAAGATGGGCTGACGATAATATGCTGGCATGCAATGCCTATATTGGTGTTAAAGATACATGGATTATTTTTTATATCTTCTGGTTGCCATGCTGCTTGGCGGCGGCGGCGCTTGGTTTGTATCCAGATACGGACTTAGATTCAATATCATGGATGTAGCCAATGAAAGAAGCTCTCATTCAGGGAGCATTCCTAAAGGGGGCGGTGTCGGCATATTGTCCGCTTTTGTCTTCATGGCTTTGATCTTGAGGCTTCCCCTGTTTTTCTGGATTCCTTGCCTGGTAATATCTTTATTGAGTTTTTGGGGAGACCGGCAGGAAT
The DNA here is from genome assembly GCA_024225895.1 of Desulfobacteraceae bacterium. Taxonomy (GTDB): domain Bacteria; phylum Desulfobacterota; class Desulfobacteria; order Desulfobacterales; family Desulfobacteraceae; genus JAAEMC01. The sequence continues at coordinate 2,161 of JAAEMC010000877.1, forward strand.
TATCTGTAAAATTGCGGCTTATTATCCAATTTGGATGTGCCCTAGTTGCCATGATAGCTTTCTTAAGCTCAAAAGCACCAGCTTTTTTATTATTGTTGCCTTTTGCAGTGGTTTTTATTGTGGGAACGGCCAATATATACAATTTCATGGATGGCATTGACGGCATTGCAGGTATCACATCGGTTGTGGGATTTGGTACTATGGCATTTTATGGTTCTGTTCTTGGGGCTGATCAAACCTATATCGTACTAAGTGCGGGAATGGCCCTGGCTTCTTTTGGATTCCTTTTTTTTAACCTGCCAAAGGCAAAGGTTTTTATGGGAGATGTCGGCAGTGTATTGGCTGGTTTTGTATATGCTTTAATGAGTATTTTTATTGCAAGGGATTTTATTGATTTTATCTGTATGGCAGGGTTTATTCTTCCCTTTTACCTGGACGAGTTCACAACGATTTGTGTCCGGCTGCGCTTGAAAGAATCATTGGCAAAACCCCATCGCAGGCATATTTACCAGATCATGGTCAATGAGATGGGATTTGAGCATTGGAAGGTATCTGTATTATATGGTGCTGTTCAGGCAATGATATGCTGCATCGTAATATTTATTAAATCCAAAGGGGTGATGGCTCTTTTTTCATGCTATGCCATGCTGGGTCTGGTGTTTATATTATTATCCTTAGGTATTCGTAGAAAGGCTGTTAATTGAATGAAAATACGATTGTCTTTTAATCTGTTTATAGTGCTGTTTGCCGATTTGATGTTGTTGTTCTGCTCTTTGTACTTTGCATATTTATTCCGATTCGATTTTGTCATTCCCAACTGGATATGGAAGAATTTTGTAAAGATTTTACCTTATATTGTACTGGTTAAAATTTTGTGCCTGGCCTTTTTTGATCTGTATAAAGGCATGTGGCGGTATACCAGTTTAAGTGATCTGGTCAATGTGGTGAAAGCCGCTACTGCCGGGGCTGTATTTGGCATCGTGTTTGTACTTTATACCAATCGCTTTGAAGGTATTCCCAGGTCTGTTTTTATTATTGACTGGTGCCTGACACTTATATTCATCGGTGGGTTACGATTGGCAGTAAGACTGTATTTTGAACAATTCAGGGAAAAGAATAATTTCAAAAATATCATAAGCACCATATTCAGCATTTTTCGAAAGAATAAAATGCATCGCTCCGGTGTGCTTATTATTGGAGCAGGAAACTGTGGTGTTCAGATCAGCCGTGAAATAAGAGATAACCCATCCGTCCAATACCAGGTTTCAGGATTTTTGGATGATGATCCGGCCAAAATCGGCAGAAAAATACACGGTATCTCGGTTTTGGATAAAATAGATGAAATCCGGTTTTATGCCGAGGCCACGGAAGCAGATGAAGTAATCATCGCCATTCCTTCTGCTACTGCAACCATGATGCGGCGTGTGGTTAGTCTGTGTAAAGATGCCGGTGTTAAGTTTAAAATCGTACCCAGCATGGGAGAGCTTATCAATGGCAAGGTTTCAGTGAGTTCCATCCGGCCGGTGGAATACCGTGATCTTTTAGGAAGAGAAGAGGTCAAACTCGACAAGGAACAGATCGGTAAGTACCTGGGCACCAAGACTGTTCTGGTAACAGGCGCCGGCGGTTCCATTGGAAGGGGCCTGTGTAAACAGATTTGCAGGTATTCTCCTGAAAAAATCATCCTGGTGGAAAGGGCGGAGAGCCCGTTGTATGAAATTGATCTGGAATTGCAAAAGGAATTCCCCGGTATAGGCATTGTTCCTGTCCTGTCAGATGTCCAGCATAAATGGGAGGTTGAAATAATATTTGAATTCTATTCTCCTGAAATCGTTTTCCATGCTGCAGCTTATAAGCATGTGCCAATGCTGGAAGCCCATCCCTGGAAGGCGGTTGAAAATAATATTGTGGGCACCGAGAATCTAGTGGAGGTGGCGGGCCGGTCCGGCTGTGATAAATTTGTTTTTGTATCAACGGATAAGGCTGTCAATCCCACCAATATAATGGGTACCAGTAAGAGAATAGCAGAGCTGATTGTACAAAACCGGTATCCCGATGGTGCATCCTCTACCAAATTTATGACTGTCCGGTTTGGAAACGTCATCGGCAGTGTGGGCAGCGTAATCCCACTGTTTAAAAAGCAAATTAAGGAAGGCGGGCCTGTTACGGTGACTCACCCGGAAATTATCCGGTATTTTATGCTCATTCCTGAAGCCTGCCAGTTGATCCTCCAGGCCGGGGCCATGGGAAACGGGGGGGAGATATATGTTTTGGAAATGGGCAAACCCATTAAAATCAGTGATATGGCCAAAGATTTGATCCGGTTTTCAGGCTTTGAACCTGGTCTTGACATAAAAATTGAATATATCGGCCTCCGAGCGGGTGAGAAGCTTTATGAAGAACTGATGACAGAAGATGAAAATGTTATTCCCACAGGCCATGACAAGATCATGGTGTTAAGCGGCATAAAACAGGACATCAATACAATAAGCAAGGATATTGAGGATTTAAAGGGGATTACGAAGAAACGAAATAAAGCCCTTATTGTGGAGCAGTTAAAGAAAATGGTGCCTGAATTCACCCCGCTCCTGGATAACTAAATGAAAACAGCAGATAACAATAGCAGGTCAGCTAGGCCCACCGCCCGGATGAACAAGTTTTCACAAATTAAGAATATAATTCCGCTGGCCATATCTATTTGTCTTTTGGTACCGCTTTTTTATTATCAGGACCTGAATTTTGATCTATTTTCATTTTTCAATATCAAATTATTTTCCATTTTTATTGTAATCTGTATGCTGGTCTCCAGCGTGGGGTCGGTGAGACTTTATGCCAATCTGAAATCTTTTTATAATGGCATAACACTGCGGGTTGTCCATAAAATCAACGCCTATTCCATGGTGTCCGGTCTTTTCTTTGCCGGCATGATCGGTGCTACAGTCACCAAGATTACCCTGCCGGCTCTTGGAAAGGCAAATAAAAGCCTTGTGATTTTGATTTCAATTGTTGAAAAATCCATAACTTTCGGCATCATGTTTATCATCGGCATGGCGTCTGTTTTAAAGCTGAACAACCAGAATCTTTTAGCCGTTATCAATATGCCGGGCGAATTTGATCTGTTAATGCTCATTGCTGCAAGCCTGGTCATAGTTTTCCTGTTCTTAAGAACTTATATCCTTGAATATGTACGCCTTGTGGCGGTGTTTTTACCCAATACTATATTATTTTCGGTTTTGATTGTTCTCCTGAACCTTATTCCGCCCTACCTGGTATTGAATAATATTCTTGAGGTCTCTTTTTTCCAGAAGATTTTATATGCGACCGCCCTGATGTTTATCGGATCTCTTCCCATTTCATTCAAGGGTATCGGAGCCAGGGAAGTTGCAGCTACCATCCTTTTGTCCCAATATGAATTGAGTTCTTCAGTTATAATTGGAAATGTATTAATGCTTTCTTTTTCGGAAATAGTTGCAATCATCCTTCTGCCCATTACCACCATCTCTTTTGGTTCGGTCACCCGGACATTTGAAGAAAAGAAGAATAAGCTGCTGGAAAATGCTTTAAACTATATTGAAAACAACATGATGCTTATATCCATTCCCTGTATTTTGCTGTGTCTGTTTGAAACCAAGATATTTATATTAAATAATCCGGTATCAGTCACGTTTGGTGATTTTTTTGCGATTTTCCTTTCATTTACCTTAATCGGTTTGTTTTTTGAAAAGAATATAGACCCGGCACTCAGGAGAATATTTATCCTTCTGCTCTCCATTTTTAGCTATTTTTGTTTTTGTTTTGTTGTGGGGTTCATGGATTTTGGATTTTCAGAGTGGGCCTTTTACAATAAGCTTCTGGGTGGGTTCGTACTTTTAGGTTATGTCCATGCCGGCTTTTTATTTGCCAGGCTGGATAAGCAGACTATCCAGAAAGTGTTCAGATTTATCATTATTATTATGTCGGTCTATTTATTGATTTTTCTTGCA
>JAAEMC010000878.1 GCA_024225895.1 Desulfobacteraceae bacterium
CCCTGCCATAATTGCCACAGTGGACTGGAAGATGTTGTCCACCACTATGGATTGGAAATGGAGGTCAAATTCCTGGGCGATATTCTTTTTGAAACCATGGAAAAGAAAATTTTTAATTCAGGAGATTAAAATGAGAATACAAATGGTTTTAATAATATTGGCAGCACTATTTTTCACGTCCTCAATTGCGTTTTCGCAACAGGAACTGGAACGGATGGATAATTCCATGTTTGCAAAGACTGTCCGGGCGGCTGCTGTTTTTTCCCATGATGAACATAATGAGACGGCTGAACTGGAAGATGATTGTTCGGTCTGCCACCATGTTTATGAAGGCAAAAAGCTTGTAGCAGAAGAATCATCCGAAGACAGCATGTGCTCTGAATGTCACGAATTGAAAGCAACAAACGAGAATGGCATTCCCTTGGAAGTGGCATATCACAAGCGGTGCAGATCATGCCATTTTGATACCAATAAGGGCCCGGTGCTTTGTGGAGAATGTCACAAAAAAGAGTAAGGAGAGGCAATATGAAGAAAATATTAATCGTAGATGATGATCCGGCCATCACTAAATACCTTGATACGCTGTTCCAGGACAATGGGTATGAGACTTGTATTGCCGTGGACGGTAAGGAGGCACTTAAGATATTTGAAAAAGAGAGCCCTGATCTGATCACATTGGATTTGGAAATGCCCGAAGAATGGGGCCCGAGATTTTTCAGGAAAGTCAGTAAGACCAAAGGATTTAATACCCCGGTAATCGTGATCAGCGGATTGAGCAGTATTAAGTACTCCATACCCAAAGCCGCCGCCATATTTCAAAAACCGTTCGATGCCAAAGAGGTGGTTGAGAAAGTTAAAGAACTCATCTCATAGAAAGAAGGAACCCCTATAAAAAAGGAGTCCTGGACAAAAAGGAAGGTGCAAATATGATACAAAGACTACTAAATACCCAGAGGCTGTCATTGAAGCTTTTGGTCCCTGTAGGCATTGTGATCTTTTTGTGTATTTTCCTTTGGTCACATTTCAGCAGCCAGTACCAAAAAAAAGTTTTGCTTAACAAAGCGATTTCAGATGTGGATAAATTTTGCAATTCAGTGTTAAATTTTACCTGGTTCGCCATGATGCACAACCCCAATGAAGATATGAAAGATATGCTCAAAAACATATCTGAATACAATGAAATTGAACGGATCCGCCTTTTTGATTCCAGGGGCCGGATTAAATTTTCCAATGCTTCAGATGAACTGAATTCAGTAGTCCAAAAAGAAGATGTGGCCTGCCGGACATGCCACGAGCGGGATCCTCCGGTAATTAAAGGCGAACTTGATGACCGGATTCGTATCTTTAAATCTGGGAAAGGTGAATTGCTTCTGGGCATTATCAATCCCATTTTAAATGCGCCGGACTGCTCCAATTCCCAGTGCCATTATCACCCCAAACATGTAAATAAAATCGGGACCCTTGATGTGGTGGTGTCCTTAAAAAATATTGAAGAAGAAATAACCTTTAACAAGCAGATGTCTTCCTGGACCGGTTTTTATCTTTTTGTGACATTGGGATTAACTATTTGTGTGGTTGTTTTTTTTGTGGTGACCAATCCCATCAGCCGGTTGATCAAAGAAACCAGGAATATTGCAGAAGGGGATCTGCCCTCTGACCGTAACGGGGTAAAGCAAAAGGACGAGATCGGTAAACTCTCAAAAGCTATACAGGACATGGGCATCCGAATTCACGATAAACAAACCGAGCTCAATAAGCAAAAAGACATGTATCGTCATTTATTTGAACAGGTGCCGTGTACCATAACCGTTCAAAATAAAGAATATGAGCTGGTGGAGTTTAATCAGGAATTTGCCAGGAAATTCAAACCTGAATATGGGGATTATTGTTATTCTGCCTATAAAAGTCTGAATAAAAAATGCCTGGATTGCCCGGTGGAAAAAACTTTTTTGGACGGCAAATCCCATTTCAGTGAGGAGTCGGGCATTAATAAGGATGGAACGCTCGCTCATTGGTTTGTCAAGACTGCGCCTTTAAAGGACGAAGCAGGCAATATTGTAGCGGCCATGGAGATGAGCATTGATATCAGCCA
>JAAEMC010000879.1 GCA_024225895.1 Desulfobacteraceae bacterium
ACCCTGTGTTCTCCCTGTATGTGAATGATTTCACCGATTTCTGCCTTACCGCTTTTCAACACCCTTGGCAGTTCGCTTTCCGGGATAACATTTTTAATGTATTTTCCCAGGGCCCTTTCCGCAGATATGGCGGCATATTTTTCAAAAGCCCGGCTGATGAATCGAACCATCCCCTTTGTATCGACGATGATGATATGTTCGTAAGGATTGTTCAGTGCAGCGGAAAGCAGATCTTTGGGCAGCTTGTTTTGAATATCATCCATGGTTAAGAACGCTTTTTGTTTTTTGGTTGATCAATATATCCTAAATTTTAACCTTTCCTTCCTGCATAGCATGTTCTTTAATCAAGGAAAAGGGTTTGATTCTCCCTTCTTGATGGCGGATCAGGGGTAAGGTTAATCAATTGACTATTACTTCCCAAGCTTTTACACTGTTGGCGTTTTTTAAAAAAGCAGTCCAAATGTTTAAAATGTACGATCCATACACAAAAAATTATGAAATATAGATACACAAGGAATAAATGAAAATTGAAAGAAAGCATAAACTGGGCTTCTTTGATGTGGATGTGGATTTCAGGTTAAAGGTGGAAGCTTGCGGGCGAATATTGCAGGAGGCTGCTGTCTTTCATTCCGCAAAGGTGGGAGTGGGACCGGACGTTCTGTATCCCAAAGGAGTCATCTGGCTGTTGAACCGTCTTGAAATGGAATTCTATCAATACCCTTTACTTGATGAAGACCTGAAAGTTACCACTTGGTCCAGCGGTTTCAACAGGCACCAGGGATTTCGGGAATACCAAATCACATGCCCAGGCCAAACCCTTGTCAACGCAGCAAGCGTCTGGATCTTTTATGATTTTAAACAAAAAAAGATTGCAAGGATTCCGAAACAATATTTTGATTTGTATAAGTCAGAGGATGAAAGCAATTTTGAAGAACCTGTTAATACATGGCGTCCATGTGGCAGGATATCCATGGATGAAACCATGGATATTACCTTGCGGTATGCTGATGTCGATACCAATGGACATGTGAACAATACAGTCTATTTAGGGTTTGTGGAAACCTTGTTTCATAGGATGCTAAAAGGGTCTGAATCGAGGATCAGGAATCTGAAAATCCGGTTCGGCCGGGAAATAAAAAAGACTCAAAAACAAATCAGGATCGGCTGGAAAAAAAAGGATGACCGCTATCAATTTAATGTTTTTGATGGGGATTTGCTTTTTGCGGATGGAGAAGTGACGGTATTAGGATAGATGATAAAAAAGGAGAAAAATATGTCTGAAAAATATAAAGCAGCGCCTGCGGATTTAACCCGAGAATGCAGTGATGATCCTTTTTCGTTTAAAACAACAGCCCAACTTGAGCCCTTGGACAAAGTGATTGGCCAGAAAAGGGCAGTGGAAGCCATTGATTTCGGCCTGAACATGACAAGCCCGGGATACAATATCTTTATAACTGGACTTGAGGGTACAGGAAAGTCAACCATCACACTGGATATCCTCACAAAACATGCAGCCCTGTTTGACACCCCGCAAGATCTTTGCCTGGTGAATAATTTTGATGATGAATATTGCCCGAAAACCATGGAAATGCCTACGGGTTCCGCTGTGTTTTTTTCGAGGCGCATGTCCCACTTCATAGATATTTTAAAGGTGGAGATTCCCAAATCTTTTGAAGCTAAATCCTTTCAAAAGGAACAGAATCAGATCAAAAGAGATTATGCCCAAAAGCACAAAAACATTTTGGGCCGTGTGAACGAGTTTGCAAATAAATTTTGTATAGGTATTGTTCAGACCGAAAAGGGATACCAGGCGGTTCCGGTCCAAAATGGCCAGCCAATTTTACAAGAAGCATATGATGCCCTTGATGATGCCCAGATAGCAGCTATTGAAACCAATTTGGAACAGGTAAAAGAAAAGTTGGAACTTGCCATGCGGGATATCAGGGACCAGGGCAAAAATATGCAGGATGTTCTAGTTGATTTGGCGGCGGCAAAAGCAGGGACCCTGGTGTCGGAACAGATGGACCTTCTGTTTAGTGATTACAAAAAATGTGCCCCGGCCCAACAGTATTTAGACCAAGTGCGAAGGGATATTGTGGAACACATCGCCATGTTTATCCAGGCCACGAGGGCAGAAGAGGGGCAGGGAACGGAACTGAACCAGATTGTTGATGTTCTGGAAAAAAGGTACCAGGTAAATGTATTGGTGGACCAGAGGGGAAAGAAAGGGGCTCCGGTGATCTTTGAGGAAAGCCCCACTTTTCAGAATCTTTTTGGCAAGATTGAAAAAAAGCCGGTCCAAGGAGGGGTGACAACCGATTTTACAATGGTTCAGGCCGGTTCTTTACTGCAGGCCAACAATGGATACCTGGTGATGGACATCAATCCCCTTTTAAGAAATCCTTTTGTCTGGGAAACTTTAAAGAATACCTTGATAAACCAGAAATTACAGATTCAGGATTTTCCGGAACAGGCAGGCTATTCCGTTGCCTCTTTAAAACCCCAGGCCATCCCCGTGGATGTTACGGTGATATTGCTGGGCAGCTATGAACCTTTCCGGGCCTTGCAGAGTGCTGATCCCAAATTTAATAAAATATTCAGGGTAAGGGCTGATTTTGATCACGAGGTTGAGCTGACCAGTGAAAATTTAACAAATTACGCCAGGTTTATTGCCCGGGTCTGTAAAAAAGAGAACCTTCTTCATTTTACACCCTGTGGTGTCACCGCCGTGGTGGAGTATGGAAACCGGATTGTGGCGGATAAAAAGAAACTGTCCTTAAGGTTTGGACAAATTTTTGGAGTACTGAAAGAGGCCGACTACTGGGCAAAAAAAGCCGATGCCCAATTGATATCAGAAGAATATGTGAGAAAGGCAATCCACCAATACCGTTTCCGCCACAATTTGTATGAGGAAAAGGTACAGGAACGATATGATGATCAATCCATTTTGCTTTCCGTCACCGGAAAAGCTGCCGGCCAGGTTAATGCCCTGGCTGTATACCAGGTGGGCGATATTGCATTTGGCAGACCGTCACGGATCACTGCCGAATCCTATATGGGAAAACCCGGTATCATCAATGTAGAGCATGAAGCCGAGCTTTCCGGGCAAACCCATGATAAAGGAGTGATGATCATCGCCGGCTACCTGGGCAGGATGTTTGCGCAGGACTACCCTTTAAGCGTGTCCATCAGCATTACCTTTGAGCAAAGCTACAGCGGCATTGATGGAGACAGCGCCTCTTCTACTGAACTTTATGCCGTTTTATCAAGCCTTTCCGGGTATCCAATACGCCAGGGAATCGCCGTAACAGGATCAGTGAATCAAAAAGGTGAGATCCAGGCCATTGGAGGGGTGAATGAAAAAATTGAAGGGTTCTATGATGTCTGTGTGAAAAAAGGGCTGACTTCTGACCAGGGGGTTATGATCCCATCGTCAAATGTAAAGAACCTCATGCTCAGAAAGGATGTGGTGGATGCTGTTGAAAAAGGGCGGTTTCATATTTATCAGGTGGCGGCGATTGAGCAGGGAATTGAAGTTCTCACCGGCATCGCGGCAGGCGAAAAGAATAAGGAGCATCAGTATCCTCCCAAATCAATTTTCGGGGCGGTACAAGCTAAATTGAAAACATTCCATGACCGCTCTGTTAAATTTAACAGACAGCCCGGATAACCGGTTATGTTTCAATGG
>JAAEMC010000880.1 GCA_024225895.1 Desulfobacteraceae bacterium
AACAATGTAATGCGCCCTGGATTTCACGTTTTCGGCTACAGCCGTCAATGTTCTGCTCCAGACGCTCATCAGGATCAAGGTGGGTCAGGAAGAAGGAGCATGTCTCAAGATCAAAGATTAAAAATTTAATCTAAAACTTGCCCTTCTTACCCGCCAACCCCTGGCAATTCGATTGCCCCAGAAATCTTTCGGTTCCATAATATGTCCAGAAGGTTATTTCCAGTGCGATGGCTCAAAGTCCAGTCCCGTGTGGCTCATATTATAGGCAAAACATCGATACATATTGCTAATTACTTTCATTTTTTCACGTTTTCATGATCACCTGTTACGTTGTTCCACTGGTTTTAATTTTATCCTTGCATTTTTTTAACACTTGCGTTATGATAATCAGCGATTAACGATCAACGACAGCTTAAAGAGTGGCTGCGGCAGTATCTCCAATCGGTGCGTGTGGTTTATGTTTCTTAGCCAGTCCCCTGTCTGGTTTACTGCCGCGGCCTTTATCTTTACTTGTTTTTATGGGCTTACCAAATATTTTTCCCGTATCAAAAGCAACATCGTCTCTCATAATATAGAAACATGCTTTTGCTATTTTACAGGCCAAAGCTTTCGTCGCCAATGTGTGATTTTTTTGCTGCATGATTTTCTTCATGTGGAATGCCTCTGCCGGCGGACAATACCGCCTCATAAAATTAGCTGCCTCAACAAAGGCCCAACTCAGGTATTCATTGCCATTCTTCCGGTTAT
>JAAEMC010000881.1 GCA_024225895.1 Desulfobacteraceae bacterium
AAAAAAAGAAAAACCATTGCAGAATACAAAAATACCAAATTCAACTTGAAGCAGATATTAAAGGAATTAAATGACAAAACAACAAGATCCAAAAAATGAATGTGCAGATCCCACCCAGAGCATTACCATTGAAATACCATGTGTCCTGATTGAAAGAATCGACCGCTATGCAAAAGAAAATAAGACCACATTGGAAGGTGTGCTTATCGAGGCATTGGATGCATTCATGAGAAAACAATAAGACCATGGAAAGAAAAAAAATTATCTCTTTGATAAAAGACCGGGCACGAAACAATTTCTCCAAGGGGTTTAATTGTTCCGAATGCGTTGTAGAAGCGGTTCTGGAATATGCAGATACCGGTTTTCCCAGGGAAACACTCAAGCTTGCCACAGGTTTTGGCGGCGGAGTCGGGCTTTTTGGAGATACCTGCGGAGCTGTTGCAGGAGCGGTTATGGCAATCAGTGCCGTCCATGGCCGCAGCAGTCTGCCAGAGGATGAGGACCGGCGGGCAGCCATGAAAAAGGCTGCAAATGAACTTTACGGGAAACCCGGACTCTACAGGTTATTCAACCAATTGCCCAATAAAATAAAAGAAAAATACGGCCATACGCTGTGCCGTGATATTACCCGCCAGTGGTCAGACACCTGGCTGTGCCGGGACCATGCCCTTCACTGCCGTGAGATCATAACAGATGCCGCCCAATTTGCGGCTGAACTGATATTTGCAGACCAAAGCGAAACCAGGTCCCGACCCTTTGGCCTGAATGTTGAAAATCTTTAAGGATCCGTCGGCTGATTGCGATCATAACCCAAATGCTGCAGACTTCTGTGTATTCCATGACAAAAAACGAGTATCTTCAACATCTTAATCTTTAGGCACAGATTTTACTTGTATTTTCATATCAGTGCCTTGTTTACAAAAAATAATATTTTTTTCCATTGCCCATCATCTTCTTTATGATGATCAGAACGGTAATGAGATCCCCTGCTTTCAGTTCTTTGAAGTGCTGCCGTACATACCGTTTCAGAGATAAAACGCATATTCTGGAACGTCAATAGCTTGATTAAATCGCCAGGATTTTCTATTGCTGCCTGGGGCCATGATCCTTTGAGGTGTTCCAGGGCTTCTTCAAGTTCATTTTTTTCACGAATAATACCGACTTTTTGCCACATCAGCGTTTTCAAATCCCGGATCAGCTCTTCAGGCGGCACACCCTTTGTGGAAAACAATTCCTCCAACCTGCTGAATTCGTTGTCTATCTTCTCTTGATCAGGAGCCCGTGATCCCAACTCCATAGTCGACTCAGCAATTTTTTGCCCTGCCAAAGACCCCATTGAAAATACTTCAGCCAAGGCATTCCCACCTAGGCGATTTGCCCCATGGGCACCTGCTGCGACTTCTTCAACGGCAAAAAGGCCGCTTTGGGATGTTTCGCCGTATTGATCGGTTATAACCCCTCCCATACAAAAATGTGTGGTTGGCGCAACTTTAAAATGCTTTTGCCCTTTCCACCATGAGACAGGGATTATTGCGGCCAGCTCGCGGGCAGTTTTTTGGAAAAGTGAGCCAAGATCCATAATGATTTGCCCTTTTCCTGCAGAATCAGCTTTTATTTCTTTCATGATAAGCTGTGCCAGTTGATCCCTGGTCATCTGGGTTGGATCTGAAACACCGCTTTTCCTGATGATGTCTTCACCTTTTTTATTCTTGAGAACCACTTCTTTTTGGGCCAACAGATTTTCATATAGGAGAATCCTGTTCCCCCTTCTCCCAATGGCAGTGGGATAGAATTGGATAA
>JAAEMC010000882.1 GCA_024225895.1 Desulfobacteraceae bacterium
CAATGAAGACTTTTATATTAGGAGGGCTCACTGGGATTTTACAGGTTTAATAATGATGTTTTGATTTACTGCCATCAATGGTAAAAATGTATTTGTTTTATAATTCTGCTGCCAGAATATGTTAATAATTATCCGGTTATATTCCAGACGAAATTTTCTGGTAGGTGTTTTGAATGATGGTGTCCATACGATCTATATCAGAAGGCTTGATGTGAATGGCAGGATGGATAATTATCCTTGCAGTTCCCGGACAAATGTCCACTGAATCCGGAGGTAAAATCTTGATGGTATCTTTAAGGGTAATGGGTAAAATGGGAAGGCCCGTTTCCATGGCAAAGAAAAATGCCCCTTTTTTGAAGGGCATGACAATACCATCCCGTGACCTTGTGCCTTCGGGAAAGAAAAGGACTGAGGCATTTTTGGAAAGTTCTTTTTTTGCATCATTAATGGATTGCAAAGCTGCATCGTGATCAGAACGGTCGATGAAAATACAACCCAGTTTTTTACAGGCCAGGCCGAAAATCGGAATTTGGCCCAGCTCCTTTTTCATGATCCATTTGATTTTCAACCCTAAAAAACCGTGGACCGCAGGGATATCAAGCATACTCTGGTGATTGGCCACAACAATATAGGATTTGGATTTCTGGTAATTTCTAGTGCCTGAAAGTCTGATATCCACCGGGGCAATGGCACAGCAAAAACGGGACCATAGCACGGCAAGCTTATTGGATTCATCCTGGTTGAAAAGAGTTGCTGCAAGAATGCACAGCAGCCCTAAAACAATGGTTGCAATGAGGATCAACGGAATTACAATAAACCATTTATAGGGCTGATATGCAATTTTAAAAAAGCGTTTCATGGCAGGGTGCTATTCTTTAGTTGGTTTTTCTTCCTTTTTAAGGCCCAACAAGGCATCCACTTTGGAAATAAGTTCATTGCCACTGTATTCACTTAAATTAAAGACATATTGATTCTGACTGGATATGCCCTGTAATGGTTTGCCCTCCCCGGTTTTAAACAGGATCAGTTC
>JAAEMC010000883.1 GCA_024225895.1 Desulfobacteraceae bacterium
GCGGCTATTTTCTGATCATCCCCAGTGATTTGAAGATTCCATAGCTGATCATAGCTTTTGTCCCAGAAAGGATTGCCATCCTTGTAAAGATACCATTTACCGGCCTTTCGAACTGGTGCAAGACACGATCCGCCATTTAAAAATTTAGGTTTCCATACGGTTTGAAAAGCTGTATCCCAGGGCTGCCCTTCTTGAACAATGGTATAATCGGTTCTGTTCAGGCGTGCCGCAAAAGCAACCTGGCTTCCACTCTCGTTAAATGAGATATCCCAAATATTCAAATAATTACCTTCGAGAGGAGACCCGTTCACGGCGCAGGAGAAGATGCCTTTTTTAAAGCCTTCCAGGTCGGCCTGCCCCAGGGATTCCACCTGGACGACTGCTGCAGACCGGCCATCTTCACTTATAACTGATTCACAGAGACTATCGAATAAATTATCCCATATCCGGTCATCAACAGCCATACTGTATTCCATATCCTTTTGAACAGATATCCCCATATGGGAACCGCTGCTGCTAAACATGAGACGCCAGATATAATCAAACCAGGTATTCCATTCCCTGCCATCCACAGCCACTGTCCATTCTTCATCCTTGCACACACATGCGGCCAGCCTGCCGTCAGGTGAATATTTAAGGCTCCAGGCTTTTTCATATTCTCCTTCCCAAATATTCCCGTTTTCACAAACCGTGAAGACCGCTTCTTCCTTATTAACAATGGCTGCGATTTTTTCACCGTCCGGGCTGACCTGAAATTCCTCTGTCCAGGAAAAATTATCTTCCCACTCTTTTACGGGAATCTCCTTTTTTGGGGTTTGCCAATCCCACGACTGTTCCTGTTCCATTTTTATCTCCGCCTTTTTTTTGATAAACATTTGTCTTTTAACTGGGTTAAAATGGTATCCAAAGATGCTACGGTCAGCGGCTTTTCAATAAACCGGTCTATGCCGGATTCCAGTATCCCGGCTTTCAAATCATCATTAACGATAGTGGCCATTAAAATCCGGGTAATGTTTGGATTATCCTCTGCCACTTTGTTTAAAAATGCGATGCCGTCCATATCCGGTAAAAAGTAATCGGATATGACCACATCAATATCCTGATATTTTAAAGAATTGAGCCCTTCTAAAGCAGATTTGAATATTAAAAACCTTAGTTCGGTGTGTTCAAAAAAAGTTTTTAATGATTCCCGGACATGCTGATCATTGTCAATAAACATAATTTGAAAAGATTGTTCTTTACTTATTTCCATGGTATTCCAGACGGTTTTCCAGACCCTTTTTTTGATTTTCACCTGTAATTCATAAGAGCAGAATGCATGCCAACGGAACATTGAAATCATGTTTTTCTTTTAATAACAAATAGTTAAGACGAAATTCGATTGTAATTGATTGAATTGATCTAATCTTATTCTTTAAGATTTTCAAAATATGATTAGAAGTTTTGCGAAATTTTGGAAAATTTCTAATCTTACA
>JAAEMC010000884.1 GCA_024225895.1 Desulfobacteraceae bacterium
AAGCCTTTATGTAAACGGTTTCGTTAACAGGATACTCCCTATTGTATCTTTCAATCTTATCAATAGCATCTTGCGTAAGTAAAGTATTTACAGAAAAAAGTTTGGTGCCGGTCTCAGTAAATAGTGATGTCCCAAGTGTCATTCCCGGTTCCAATTGATGAATTCCTATCCCCTTAACCCTATAGGACTCATCTGCCAAATAAAGTACCGCATATTCCTCAAGGCAGCTGACAATGTTTGGATCAAGCCTGCTACCGGAAGCATCTTCCAAGGATTGCAAAAAATCGGAAAGGGAAAAAACCGCCAAGCTGTCTTTCACTGAGTCGAACACATCTGCTCCTGCTAGTATTCTTGATAGCAAGGGAATATATCTTCTTTTCAATCCTTGAGGGCTTCCGGTCCCGTCCGAATTCTCATTTAAATGTCTTATTACTTCGGCGGCCTTTTCAAACTCTGAGCAATTGTTTAGTAAATCGGCACCTTTAGCCGGATACTGAACAAAAAAATCGTTTTCCCACTTGTTGTGATGGGCCGGATCCTTTTTTATGGTATCTTCTGGAACCATGAGCAGTCCTACTTCGTGGAGCATGGAGGCTTTGTTTAGTACTTGCAAATCCAATTCACTGACCTTGAATTGTTTTCCCACATATTCCGCTACCTGAGCCACCCTGACCGCATGCCCCCTGTTTGACTCAATCCGTGCCTCAATCATTCTTGACAGAAAATGGCCAAATCCTTCCAGGTTATCTTTCAGCGTCGATTTTAGGGACTTTAACTCCTTTTTCATCCTTTCCCGTTCAAGGGTCATGGTATTGATCTGCTTTAAAGCATTATTCAAACTGTTTTTTTCTTCTATGAGCTCTTCTTTGAGGATTTTCAACTCATTTTTGAACTTATCAAGATACTGAAGCGACTTGTCCAGTTGATCTTCCCTGGCCATTACTTCCTGATCTAAACTCTTTTTTTGAAAAAATATCTTGATCTTTGCTCGTATTTCTTCAGAAAATAACGGCCGAACAAGAATATCATCATATCCCAATTCATAGAACATCTGCCGTTGCTCCCAATCGGGATATGATGCCACACTCAGAAACAGTGCCGGTTTAAATCGAAATCGTATCTCTTTCAGGCTATTAATAAAGTCCTTTGCCCTTTTAAGGGAGGTTGTGCTAAATTCGGTTATGATCAGATCCCATTGCTTTGACTGGACAGCATCTTGGACCTTTTCCGATTCAAAACACAATTCCGGCAAGAAACCATTTTGCTTTGAAAATTTAATCACATCGTCATTTTTTTTGGTATCACAAATTAAAAGCAGCGAAATTTGATCTTTATCCATATCCCCTATTTCCCAAGAACCGAGCAGACAGGTTTTATTCGGAATAGCCGTTCATCCACCACTCATCCCAGTTTGTTGACATGATGCTGTCTGCAACTGATTTCCCCAGATCTGTCTGAAGGCGGTTCAGCACAACAGGCAGCCATTTTTCAGGTGATTTCGCTCCGGTATCATGTAGTTTTTTCAATTCAAGAATAAAAGAAATCTGATCTGCATCATTGGCGAGCTTTGATTCCTTTGTCTCGCCCTGGTTAAATTCGTCCAAAAGGCTCTTTATATCTTTACCAAAAGATAAATCCTTAATCAAATGAGATATTGCTTTATTTTCATCAACACTTGAATATTTTTTTTGGACATAATTATGG
>JAAEMC010000885.1 GCA_024225895.1 Desulfobacteraceae bacterium
GGCGATGGTTAACCATATGGGTCATGAACAAATGATCAGGATGGGCATGCAGTTATACCGGCTGGAGCAGATCAGCGCGACTTCTTTTCTGATTGCTCTGCCGGTTTTATTGCACTATCTGGCGGAAAATGTCATGCCAAAAGTATCAAAAGCATTCATTGCTTTGGGCATGGTTGCGTTTTCGGTTTTCACCATCATGGCATTTGTTTATCCTGATTCTTTTATCTCTATAACAAAGGTGCATTCATCAGCACTCATAAAAGAAGGCTCCAGCGCCAGGGGCCAGGTGGGTCTCTTTTATTATTTCAGGGACGGCATTGCATTTGTTAATTTTATTTATGCATTTATATTCATGCGGCAGATTCTGAAAAGCCGGGTGTTTTTTAATTTTACGCGATGGATTTACAGTGGATTGCTTATTGCCATTGTCTTTGCCATCAATGATCTTTTTAATATCTATTTTAATCATCTAACGTATTTGCCGCCTATACTGGATTTTTCTTACCTGGTTGTGGGATTAAGTATCTTCAGCGCTTTTACCATGATGGGAGTTTTCCACCTTTTTGTGAAAGCGTTAAAGAAAAGAGATATCTCATTGAGTGATATCCAGCAGATGGCCATGGTCAGCGGGATAGAATATTATTTTTACGAAAAGATTTTTTTTCTTTCCAATGAATTTGTTAATATATTTCATATACCAGAGGAAAAACTGGTATTTTATGAGGATGCATTTGCAGATAAGTATATTGTTGAGCAAGACAAGTACCTTTTTTCAAGAGCCGTTGAAACAGCACGTCAAAAAAAGCTTCCCAGTGATTTTACATGCCGTATTCATTGTAACGGCACAGCAAAATGGGCCCGTTTCTCAAAACCGAAATTAAAATATGACTCCACTGGAAAGCATTTGCAAAGTATGCTTTGGTCTGTGCAGGATATTACTGAACAAAAAAAAGCAGAACAAACCCTGATTTCATTCAAGAATGCAGTGGAAAGTTCATCTGATGCGGTCTGTATGGCCACTCCCAAAGGGGAAATATGGTATCAGAACAAGGCGTCTGATATCATGTTCGGCAAAAAGAATCCGGAATCAGCCCGGAATCATTTTGTCGATCCTGTGGTGGAGACGCATATTGAGGACATTATTAAATCCGGCGGGAATTGGCATGGTGAAGTTGAAATGTATTCCAAGAGTAAAATGGTTTTAAATATCTTACTTCGGGCCTATTCATTCACGGATT
Source organism: Desulfobacteraceae bacterium (assembly GCA_024225895.1). GTDB lineage: Bacteria > Desulfobacterota > Desulfobacteria > Desulfobacterales > Desulfobacteraceae > JAAEMC01. The sequence goes on from JAAEMC010000885.1 coordinate 1,239, forward strand.
CCCAAGGGGAAATCATCGGCCTTGTCAGAACCCATACCGATATTACAGCCAATAAACGATTTGAAAAAGAGCTTTCGAGGCTGAGAAATTACATGTTTGATATTATCAATTCCATGCCTTCTGTGATCATTGGTGTGGATAAAAGTCTGGTTGTAACACTCTGGAATCACCAGGCTGAGAAACAAACCAATATCAAAAGGGAAAATGCCCAGGGCAAACCGGTAGAACAGGTCCTGACCAAGATGGAGGTTCATATGGACCTTATCTTAGGCAGTATCCAGTCCAACCAGACCCAAACGGTTTCAAGGAAGAAAAGCGAAGAAAACAAAGAGATTATTTATGAAAATATTACCATTTATCCATTAGGTAAAGATAAGGTGGAAGGTGCCGTCATCAGGCTTGATAACGTGACAGACCAGGTGAGGATGGAAAGTATGATGATTCAATCTGAGAAAATGCTTTCCATCGGAGGGCTTGCCGCGGGAATGGCCCATGAGATAAATAATCCTTTGGCCGGGATGATGCAGAATGCTTCAGTCTTAATCAACCGCCTCACAAAGGATGATATTCCTGCAAATGAAGAAGCAGCGAAAACACTGGGAATCGATATGACTGTTATCAGGAACTATATGGAAAAAAGAAACGTGATTCAGCAGCTCAATCATATTAAAAATGCAGGGAGTCAGGCATCAAAAATTATTCAGAATATGCTCGCTTTTGCTCAGAATGACAGTTCCGGAAGATCCCTTGAGAATTTGTGTCTCCTTTTGGATAATGCCATTGAACTGGCTAAAACAGATTATGATTTGAAAAAAGAATATGATTTTCGAAATATTGAAATCATAAAAGAATATGAAAGTAACCTGCCCATGGTATATTGTGAGCAGGGTCAGGTTCAGCAAGTCTTTTTCAATGTATTAAAAAACGGTGCCCAGGCCATGACCGAAGACCGGTTGGGAAAAGACCCTGAAACATGGGATGCTCAATTTGTTTTAAGGGTTATGGATGCGGCAGATATGATATGTATTGAAATAGAAGATAATGGTACTGGAATTTTAGGAGAGGATCTGGAACGTATTTTTGAACCCTTTTTTACCACCAAAAACGTGGACAAGGGAACCGGGCTTGGTCTTTCCATTTCCTATTTTATAATAACTGAAAACCATAATGGTCAAATGCATGTGGAATCCAGTGAAGGCCGAGGGACAAAAGTAATCATCAAATTTCCAAAAAGTTAAAAAAATGTGAAAATAAATTGATTGTCAATTTCATCTGATTCCTTGTATGATACAGCTTTTTTATGTGGCATTGAAGTAAAGGAAACACCATGGTCAAAAAATGTATATTTGGGATAATGCTTGTTGGTTTGCTTATCCCCGGTCTCGGATTTGCCGCTGACATTGAATGGCTCTCCTATCAAAAGGGAATGGTCTTGGCAAAAAAACAGGATAAAAAAATATTTTTACACTTCAGGGCCGATTGGTGCGGTTATTGTAAAAAAATGGAAAAGACCACCTTCAAAAAGAGTGCTGTTGTTTCATATTTGAACAAAAATTTTGTCAGTATCAAAGTGGATGGTGACAGGGAAGGAAAACTTGTTTCCTATTATAAGGTAAAAGGATATCCGGATAACTGGTTTATCAATGAAGAACAAAAGAATCTTTTTAATCTGCCGGGATATTTGTCACCCAAAGCATTTTTGATTTATTTAGAATATGTTCATACCGACAGTTATAAAACCATGACCCCTATGGAATATGTAAAATCCAGGTAAATGAAATCTCAGCACTTAAACATTCGTGGCTGTCTTTGATTTTTTCTTATTTTGCACTTTTTTTAAAAAGGAAAGTTTTTTCGCCTTGATCTTGAAATAGCGCAATGATAAAGGATGTGCATTGGTAAAGGATCACAAATCTATATGGTTTAAAAAAAGGAAATAGTTGAACATGAAAATGATAATGAGAACCATTGCCATATTGTTTTTATGGGGCCTGATTTATACGCCTGTTCTGTCTGCCCAATATATCTATGTGAGCGGCATCACCAAGATTACTGTTCGTACCGGTCCGGGTACTGATCATAAGATCATTGCCATGGTTGAGTCCGGAACCCAGCTTGAAGTGGTGAGTAGTCAGCCGGACTGGACCCTTGTTAAGACATCTGAAGGAAAGGAAGGATGGGTCTTAACAAGATTTTTAACCAAAAGTGTGCCCAAGGTACTTTTGGTAAATAAGCTGGAAAGAAAAAACCAGGAACTAACATCAACATTGGCGGTATTGGAAGAGAAAAACCAGGAATTAACAGTACAAAATGCCTCTTTGGCCCAGATAGAAGAGAAGTATGATCAATTAAGAAGTGAGGCATCTGACTATTTGCAACTGCAGGACAAGTATCAAAAGGTGATGAAGCAGTTTGAAGCCCAGGCAAAACAGATGGAAGAACTTGAAAGCAGTCTGGATAATGAAGAAAAATTATGGGTGCTTTGCGGAGCAGGGGTTTTTATTGTTGGCCTTATCTTGGGGTTGAGCACACGTAGAAAAAGGAGAAGTTCGCTTCTATGATCAAAAAAACTGATTTTTTGGTGATTGGAAGCGGTGTGGCCGGGCTGAGCTATGCACTGAAAGTAGCCCAATTCGGTACGGTTACCATTATTACGAAAAAGAAGATTCAGAAAACCAATACCGCCCTTGCTCAGGGTGGGGTGGCCGCTGTTTTCAGTAAGATGGATTCCTTTGATCTCCATATAAAAGACACTTTAGCTGCCGGAGATGGCCTGTGCAACAAAGAAGTGGCCAAAATGGTTGTTGAAAACGGGCCGGATAGAATTAAGGAGCTTGTGGCACAAGGCGCCCGGTTTAACAAGGATGGCAGCGGACAGTTCGATTTTTCCCTGGCCAAGGAAGGCGGACATTCAGCCAAACGGATTATTTATGCACAGGACTTAACCGGCAAGGAGATTGAAGATTCCCTGGTTGAAAACGTCGAGAACCACAAAAATATCATCATTTTAGAAGATCATGTCGCCGTCAACCTGATTACCTACGAAAGCAATATCAGAAGCGGTCTTATTGTTAGACAGCATGAAAATATCTGCTGCGGTGCCTATGTTCTGAATAAAAAGACCGGCAAAGTGGAGACTTTTTTTTCAAAAATTATCTTTTTATCCACCGGCGGGGCAGGCAAAGTCTATTTGTATACCAGCAATCCTGATATTGCTACGGGGGACGGTGTTGCCATGGCTTACCGGGCAGGGGCATCCGTAGCCAATCTTGAATTTGTCCAGTTCCATCCCACTTGCCTGTATCATCCGGAAGCCAAGAATTTTTTGATTTCCGAGGCTGTCAGGGGAGAAGGCGCCTTGTTATTCGATTCAAAAGGCAGTCGGTTTATGGAAAACTACTCCAAAGACAAGGAGCTTGCATGCCGGGATGTCGTGGCAAGGGCCATAGACAATGAATTGAAAAAAAGCGGTGATGATTCGGTCTATCTGGATATTTCCCACAAGGACTCAAAATTTATTCAAACCCGGTTTCCCAATATTTATGCAAAATGTCTTTTATATGGTATCGATATGACCAAAGAGCCAATTCCTGTAGTGCCTGCTGCCCATTATATGTGTGGTGGTGTGGCTACTGATCTGGACGGAAAAACAGATGTGCAAAGCCTCTATGCTGTCGGGGAAGTCGCCTGTACAGGATTTCACGGCGCCAACCGGCTGGCAAGCAACTCACTATTAGAAGCTCTGGTATATTCCCATCGTGCTTTTAAAGCATCCATTGAGGAATTCAAATCCCAAAATAACAGGGTGAATATCGATCCGGAACCCTGGGATGAAACCGATACCACAGACAGTGATGAAGCAATTGTGGTTTCACATAACTGGGATGAGATAAGGCGGCTGATGTGGAATTACGTGGGTATTGTCAGATCGGATAAACGGTTGCAAAGGGCGCTCAGGCGAATTGAAAATATCCAGAAAGAGATCAATGAATACTATTGGGATTTTAAAATCACCTCAGACTTGATTGAGCTTCGGAACCTGGCCCTGGTTGCCGAGTTGATTATCCGGTCAGCTTTAAAGCGAAAGGAAAGCCGCGGCCTTCATTACAATATTGAATATCCCCAAAAGGATGATCAGAACTGGTTGCGGCATACAATCCTTAAAAACTGATTATAATTTATTTTTAACCGCGTTTCCTGCCAACAAAAAGGGTAACAATCCCGAAGGTCATTTGTTTGTAACGAATATCCTTAAATCCAGCTTCTTTCATGGTTTGGGAAAATCGTACAGGAGACGGGAATTTGAGTACTGAATCAGGCAGATAAGAATAGGCATCGGCATGTTTGGAAAAAAAAGAACCGATTAGGGGAAGGATTTTTTTAAAATAGGCAAGATAAACATGTTTTAAAAATCCTTTTTCCGGTGTGGTCAGTTCCAGCACGGCAAGCCGACCTCCATTTTTTAAGGTGTTATAAAATGCTTTAAGGGCCTTTTTTCGATCCATGATGTTCCGGATGCCGAATGCAATGAAAACAGCATCAAAAATATTGTTATCAAAAGGCAGATTCAGGGCATCCCCGTTGACCAGGCTGATATTGTCCGGACGAGGTTTTTTGGAAA
>JAAEMC010000886.1 GCA_024225895.1 Desulfobacteraceae bacterium
AACAACAATGATATCAGTGTGTCATCCAATGTCCAGTTACAATCCCGCAATGGGCATGGATTAAGAAAATCACGCCGAGACAATTAATTTTTTTTGGCAAACTGTTTAAGCCTTTTAACCAGAAGTTCACACGTTTCAGATAACAGCTTTTCGCCGATTTCATCCACATGACGGTTCTGCCACTTTTCCAGGTTCGTTCCTTTGACCCACTGGTTGAAGGCACCAAGAGCCGGCCCGCAGTTGATCTGAAAATCCACCCGGTTTTCTTCATTTCCCTGAAGGGCCATCAGGTTGGCATGATTGAAATACCACCTGAAAATAAAGGCCATTTTCTGTTTGGGATTATTGTTGGCCCGCTGGATTTCCGCCTGGGGATAAAATCGTTTGCACTCCTCCCAGATCGAGTCAAAGCTGCGTTTAAAATATTTATTTTCAATCTGTTGCCTGGTATCATCATCTATTTCATCCAACGAGTTATAATGACGGTAAAGCTCGTAGAGTTTGTTGGCACGGGCCGGGAAAAACACCCCTCTTTTCAGTACCTGAACCTTTGATCCCATTTCAAACATATCCCCTGCCGGTGCATAGGCCGTATCCTGCACATTCATTTCCTGGAGCAAATCTTTGACCAGGTCACTGGTACCAGCCTCGACAGTGCACTGGTTAATGGAGCCGGTAAGAATAAAATCCGCGCCCAGTATAAACGCTGATGCCGCCCCTTCCGGCGTGCCAATACCTCCGGCAGTACCTATCCTGATTTTTTTGACATAATGATATTCTTTTATCATCTCGTCACGCAGATGAATAATGGCCGGCATGAGGGCGGATGCCACCCCCATATCAGTATGTCCCCCGGAATCAGCTTCCACGCAGATATCGTCTGCCATGGGCAGATGCAGAGCCAACTCGGCCTGTTCAGTGGTAACCATACCCTGTTCCAGAAGTTTTTCCACAATATCTGCGGGTGCCGGACTTAAAAAGCCCTGTGCCACTTCCGGCCTGGAAAGCTTTGCCATTATCCGGTTTGAAATCCGTATGGTGCCATCCTTATTCCGTTTTAATCCGTTGAGCTTATATTTCACCAAAGCCTTAGTCATCTGCAAATAAGCCGCAGCCTCAATATTTCTGACCTTGTGTTTGAGAAACAGGTCCACCTTTTCATTTTCCCAGGGACCGGATAGCAGGTTCATACCATAAGCCTGCCCCTGGTCCAGCCGGGTCTGGATATAGAGAATGGCTTTTTCAATCTCTTCTTTGGACAGGGCCCCGGTTCCAAAATATCCGATCATCCCGGATCTGCCCATTTTTACCACAAGTTCCTTTGAGGCGATGCCATGGAACATTCCACCTGCGGCATAGGCGTATTTAAGATTATAGTCTTTTTTGTATTCACTGCACCCAAGGGATGTGGGGGTGATGTTGAATGCATTGTCAAAAGACCCGTCAACAATGGAGGTTAAAGGTTCGATTTGTTCAGTTTCCTGAATTAAAAGTGGCTGGGCATCCTGTTTGATGGATTTTACCAATTTAGTCAACACGCTGCCCGGGCCGGTTTCAATAAAATCATCTACCCCTTTGCCCCATAAATAACAGATGGATTCCATCCATTTCACCGGATGGGTCAGTTGTTGCAAAAGCAATTTTTTTATATTGTTACCAGGATAGGGCCGGGCCAGTACATTTGAAATCACCGGGATTTGGGGTGGCAAGAAGGTGAATTGTTCCAGATATATTTCAAACTGCCTGCCGGCATCTGCCATGAGATTGGAATGGAATGCACCACTCACATTCAGGACAGCGTATCTTGTGGTTCCGTCTGCCTCAAAGAATGACTTGGCTGATTGAATTTGGGATTTATCACCAGAAATAACCACCTGTGAAGGGGAATTCAGGTTGGCAATGTTAATTTGGTGGAACCCGTTTTTTTCAATAACCTCTTTAATGGTTTCCTGATCCATGCCTATGACTGCGGCCATACCACCATTTTGGGCCTGAGCCATTAGTTTTCCCCGTTTTTGAACCAGTTTCAACCCGGTTTGAAAATCCATAACCCCTGCCGCAAAAAGGGCGTTATATTCCCCTAAGCTGTGCCCTGCCGCATAGTCGGGGCTGGCCATGCCTTTGTCAAGTGCATCCAGGTATGTCAGGGCATTTACAACGAAAAGAGCCGGTTGGGTATACTCGGTATTATTCAGGTTATGGTCAGGGTCTATGGTGCATAACTCCCTGATGGAATATCCGAGAATTTCATCTGCCTGGTTCTCGTATTCAGGGTAATTATCGAGTAGATTCTTGGCCATTCCCTTTGCTTGCGATCCCTGGCCGGGAAAAATAAATGCCTTCATTTTATTATCCTTTACTTGCGCTTTAACTGGTCTGGTGGAAAGGTTTTTTCTTATTTTTTCAAGATTTCGAACGTCATGGCCAAAATAGGTCATAATACGATAAATTTTTGAATGTTTGTCAAGAACATTGTTCTGCCTGACAAAGCCTGCAAAGGTGCCTGCCGGCCCTGCATCAATTATGTTATAGCTAATGGATTTATCCTGGCAAAGCCTTTTCAAGGCTTTAAGAAATTGAATCCTGCGCCTTGGAATCTCCCAGAAATAGTTTTCATCAACCGATGAAATTAAGTCACCTGTCATACAGGATATGATATCAATTTCAGGTACCTTTATCTGTTCGAGCCTCATTTTTTTTTTACA
>JAAEMC010000887.1 GCA_024225895.1 Desulfobacteraceae bacterium
GGCCCAGTCCCAGGAAACGGTTTCCCATTTGTCTGAATAGGGTGCCCGGTACATGGGCTCGGTCAAACGGTTCTCATTTTCCGCAAGCTGTTTGAGAGATGATCCTTTGGAGCACAGAGACCCCTGGTTGATCACATGATCAGGATCACCTTCAATGTTGATAACCCTGCCATCTCCTCTTTTGCTGGTATGGACAATGGCGCCGCATCCCACCGCGCAATAACAGCAGATGGTGGTACTCTCCTTGGCATACTGGGTTTTCAGCATGCTGGCATGGGACTTTACGGGCGCAAGATCAAATCCCAGGCCGCCAACAGCAACACCTGCTGCCGTAGCACCTGAAATTTTAATGAACTCTCTCCGATTAAATTTCATTGAACCCCTCCTCCTTGGCATAATAAATTAATATCAAAATTCTTGTACTGCCATGAAAAACTCCATAATGAAGACCCTTAAAAACCACTTGCTTATACAAGCAAATGATTTTTTCAAAGCAATACCCCGTATTTATTCACATACAGCCATAGCACAAAGGGGTTACAAAAAAGTTACAAACCCTAAATAACCGCCCAATCTTGATTTCATCAATTTCAATCACAGCAGAAAACCTAAATACGTTCAAATAAACTGCCAGGATGTATTAAGGGAAATAAGGACCTTAAACGTAATCAGCACTTGTACTATCATCCATCATAAAATAATATTATTCATGTCTATTCCACCCTGCCCTCTTTACCTGATCTGATAGAAAAATAATGGACACTTTCTGCACAATTAAATCCTTTAGAAAAATAATTATGAGCGTTGCCCCTTTTTTTTACAATGTTCTGCTCTGTTTTCA
>JAAEMC010000888.1 GCA_024225895.1 Desulfobacteraceae bacterium
GATGTCTTTTCCCCCATCTCGTTAAATATTTATAAAAGCATTGTGGCTTTTATTTTGGTCTCATTGACAATGTTGATCATGGGCATCCCCTTTTTCCCAGATAAACCGTTAAACGACTGGCTTATCTTATCTGTCTCGGGATTTTTCGGCATTACCCTGGCTGATCTGTTTTTTTTCATTTCACTGTCAAAACTTGGTGCAGGCCTTTTTGCCATTGTGGAATGCCTTTATCTTCCCTGCGTCATCATGCTCTCTTTTATCTTATTGGGAGAAAATCTAAGTCTGTATGTCATAATCGGTGGCGCCCTTGTTTTGTCAGCAGTCTTTGTCGGGTCTTATTCTAAAAAAGGAACCCCGCAAAATGTGCAGGAGAAACAACAAACAATTTCTGGAATTATTTACGGATGTCTTTCCATAGTTTTCCTTGCAATTGGTATTGTGATCATCAAAGACGTGCTTGAGAATACGGATGTGTTTTGGGCTACTCTAATAAGAGTCACTGCCGGCATTATTTCGCTATTTTTTATATTGTTGCTGCACCCCCGCCGCAAACAATATTTCAATGAACTAAAATTTTCCAAGGCCTGGTATATTGCATTTCCGGCCTCTGTTATCGGTAACTACCTGGCACTTTTATGCTGGGTTGCAGGTATGAAATACACGGCCGTATCCCGGGCTGCCATTCTCAATCAAATGTCCACTATTTTTATCTTTATCCTGGCCGCCATATTTTTAAAGGAAAAGATCACTTTCAATAAATCCATTGCAATCTGTCTTGCTGTCACTGGAGCTTGCCTGACAATTTTGAATTGATTTGAAGAATTGACCCAAATCCACCATCAAATTCCATAACATGCCACAATAACAACAAAAAGGCACATCCCTGGCCA
>JAAEMC010000889.1 GCA_024225895.1 Desulfobacteraceae bacterium
AAGCATTTGCACCAAATGTTTTACGGGCATTAACGTAAATTAATAAAATTAAAATTCATGCCAGTGTTACATGCGTTTACCGTGGGTTCATCCCATTTTACTCTTGCAAAATTATGGGAAATGTTATAATTATCCAGTCGATTATGCTTGACGGTTATGCCTGGGTGGCGGAATTGGTAGACGCAAGGGACTTAAAATCCCTCGGAGAAATTCTCTGTACGAGTTCAACTCTCGTCCCAGGTACCATTCCAAATTAAAAAAAGGGTTTTGGCCTTTTTTGGCAGAGCCCTTTTTTAATCTTTAGCCTAAGGAAACAAATTTAATGGATAAAATTCAGATTACAGGCGGCAGAAAGCTTGAAGGTGAAGTGAGTATCAGTGGCGCTAAAAATGCGGCACTTCCTTTGATTGCGTCCAGTATTCTGATTGAAGGGACTTGTCGTTTTAATAATGTTCCCGATCTGATGGATATCAAGAGTATCAAACTTCTTTTGGAAGATTTGGGCGTCACCTGTCATTCTGAAGGCCGGTATCTTGAAGTGGATGGATCCCATATCCATAAAATTGAAGCCGAGTATGATCTTGTGCGAAAAATGCGGGCATCTATCTTGGTTCTTGGGCCTCTTGTGGCAAGGTTTGGGCATGCAAAAGTCTCTTTGCCGGGAGGGTGTGCCATTGGCGCCCGGCCGGTGAACATGCATTTAACAGGGCTTGAAGCATTGGGAGCGAAAATCAGTATTGAGCACGGTTTTATCGAAGCCAAAGCTGACCGGTTGATAGGCAATGAAATTTATTTTGATACTCCCACAGTAACTGGAACAGAAAATTTGTTAATGGCAACTGTCCTGGCTAAAGGAAAATCGGTATTGCGCAATGCGGCCAGGGAACCGGAAGTTGTTTGCCTTGCCAATGCATTGATTAAGATGGGGGCGAAAATAGAAGGTGCCGGAACCGCGATGATAAAAATAGAGGGTGTGGATAAGCTTCACCCATGCGATATTAATATCATTCCGGACCGAATTGAAACCGGGACCTTTATGGTAGCGGCTGCAGCAACAGGCGGGAATATCCTGGTCAAAGACTGTATTCCTGAGAACATCGGCGGTGTGATCAACAAGCTTAAGGCTGCCGGTGCTGAAATGGATATATTTGAAGACAGCATTAGGGTCAAAGGAAAGGAATCAATCAAAAGTGTAGATATAAAAACACTTCCTTATCCCGGTTTTCCCACGGACATGCAGGCCCAGTTCATGGCATTGATGTCCATTGCAGACGGTAATTGCGTGATACATGAATCTATTTTCGAAAACCGGTTCATGCATGCCAATGAACTGTTGCGTATGGGGGCGGATATCTCCATCTCCCAAGGAAATTATGCCATGGTTAAAGGCGTTGAAAAACTACAGGCCGCTCCGGTTATGGCCTCAGATTTGCGGGCAAGCGCTTCCCTTGTGATTGCAGGGCTCATTGCCCAAGGTACCACTGTCATAAGCAGAGTATATCATATGGACAGGGGATATGAATTTATTGAGAAAAAATTTGCTGCCCTGGGCGCAGATATAGCTCGGATCAAATAGTAGTTGAAAAAAAAATTAGCCGCTAAATGAGCGGTTCAATAGACCACGTCCTGTTTTATCCTTTAATTCCAATTTATAAAAATATTTAAAAAATCATAGTGTTTTGTCCTAAAGTGTCTTCTCGATCTTGGCTTCATCAAGGTATAATGAGGGGAACCAATTATTTTCGAGAAAATTTTAAGTGGAAGGATCAGAATATGTGAAGCTGTCTATTAAACCTTTCAACCCTCCGTTGGTTCCGGTTATCCTGTCTTTAATCATCGGTATACTGGCCGGCGATTCGATTGTCTTTTGCGCTTTACCGGTTATGACTTCAGGTATAGCACTCTTTTTTTGGGTTATTTATTTAAAATGCATTAAAAAAAAGAGGATTTATTTTTGGGTACTTCTGCTTTTTGCAGTTATAGGATACCTGCTGATTGTTCATAAAGTTAACCCCAAATCACCCGTGAATCATATCCGTTATTTCGTAGATTCAGAGCCCTGCTTAATCACGGCAAAAATAATCAGTTTTTCAAAAACACTTGGGTTTAAAAAAAGGATGGTAATTGCCCTTGAGTCAATTAGACAGGAGGGTTCCAAAACAGTAAAGGTAACAGGAAAACTCAATTTAAGTATTTATAGCACTGATGTCACTTTGTTTGGGTATGGAGATATCATACAATTTAGCAGCAAGATCCGTTCTATTCGGAATTTTAATAATCCCAAAGGATTTGATTATGAAAAATATTTACTGCGCCAAGGTATTTTCGGAACCGTATATGCCAAACCATCTGATATAGAGGTAGTAAATTCGGTAAAGGGGCAGGGTTTTATAAGCCGGTTCATCAGGAAAATTGAGAGAACAAGAGACGGTTTTTCACATTTTGTTTTACAAAAGAGTGAAAATCAGGTGGCAGGCAATATCCTGTGTGCCTTGATTACGGGGAAAAAAGACTATCTTTCCTTTGAGACCAGAGATTTGTTTTCAAAGGCAGGGGCCAGTCATATTCTTGCTATTTCTGGCCTTCACCTCTCCATTGTCGGGGTGATTTTTTATGCGATTTTCTATTGGATGTGGTCATTGTCCATGACCCTTTTGATATCTGCAAGAGCAAAAAAACTTGCCGGTCTGTGTACAATGATCCCCATGGCAGCATATGCTGTTTTTGCAGGATTTTCACCATCTACCCAGCGTGCTTTGGTCATGGCGGGTATTTTTATGATTTCGATCATTGCAGAAAAGGAAAAAGACCTGCTGAACTCTCTGGCTGCATCAGGCATCATCATTCTCGGATTGGATGCCGGGGCACTTTTTTCCATTTCATTCCAGCTTTCCTTTTCTGCTGTCCTGTTTATTATCCTTGGACTTGACCTGATAAAAAATAAAGAAGGCCTGCTCAAAAACAAACTGATGGTCAAAATTGTTCCAGCCCTTATTGTCACCATTGGTGCCGGATTGGGGACCATGCCGCTGGTTGCCCACTATTTTAATATGGTTTCCTTTGTCCAGCTTTTCTCCAACCTCATTGTCATTCCAGTCATAGGATTTATCGTTTTGCCCCTGGGATTTGTATCCTTGTGCCTTTTTCTTTTTTCAAATCAGTTATCCGGATGGGTTATTGATCTGTTGGAACCCTTGATTTTGTTTTGTATAAATGCAATCCAGACTCTGGTTTCATTCCCTTTTTCATGGGCTATGGTTGTTACTTTAAATTGGATTGAGGTTATAACAGCCTACCTTTTTTTATTTTCTATTATTCTTTTTATTAAAAGAAAACCGAATAAAGGGTTGTTCCTACTGGTAAATGCAATGATTATCGCACTGATTTGTGTAGGAATAGGGGTCAAACAGCGATTTTTTAATCAATTACTTCATATTAGTGTTCTGGACGTGGGGCAAGGCAATTGTGCATTGATTCAAGCTCCGTACGGCAAGCGGATACTGGTCGATGCCGCCGGATTTTCCGGAAAAAGCACCTTTGATGTGGGACGGTATGTTATTGCTCCATTCTTGTGGCAAAAAAAGATAAAATCACTTGATGCAGTGATTTTAAGCCATCCCCAGGCAGATCATATGAATGGCCTGGCTTTTATTTTTGATAATTTTAAGGTCAAGGCATTTATAAAAAACAAGGACATCAGTTCTTCAAAATCCTATTTGCGAATAATGGAAGCGGTAAATGAAAAGCAGGTTCCCGTGGTGATACCAGCAAATGACAATAAGCCCAGGTTATTTGGGGATGTAATTATCAAATTTTTTAATTCACCGGAAAAGTATTATGACAACATAAATGAAAACAGTCTTGTTTGTAAACTGGTGTATAAATCTTTTTCCATGCTCTTTTGCGGGGATATTATGGAGCAACGGGAAAAAGAACTCGGCCGCAAATATGGTACTCAATTAAGATCAACCATCATTTTATCGCCCCATCACGGCAGCTCAACCTCGAATTCAAAGTTTTTCCTTGAAAAAGTTCAACCCAAGAGTGTAATAATATCCTGTGGGTGGCATAATAGATACCGGTTCCCAAAATTAACCGTGCTGGATCGATACAATAAATTAAATAGTGGTATTATTAGAACGGATTTAAATGGCGCTGTCATGATCACTTCCAATGGAAATACATACAATATTATAACCCATAAAGGCGGATAAACTTGTATTATATTTATTTTCCCTACGTTTTTTTTCTTTCATTGATGATCTTAACCGAATGTGTGAATCGCGATCATCCTAAATGGTGGGCGGCCATGGTTTTATTTGCCCCCATTACTGCTCCATATTGCATTTTTAAATCAAGGAAAGAGGCAGGGATTGCTCTTTTTATGACATTTCTGACAACATTTACGGCTGTCATCATCATTGAAGGTATATTATATGCTAAATACAGGGAAAAAAATAAATATGCCAGTCTGCCGCCGGTTACTCGTCAGATGCTGCGTCTCAGTGATAATGTGAAAAAAACTACCATTCAGACGTTATTCCGAACTCTTCGAGA
>JAAEMC010000890.1 GCA_024225895.1 Desulfobacteraceae bacterium
AGCTTTTATACCACTATTGAAGAGTTTCAATTTGCTGTTTTTGTTAAGAGAATTAAGTTCTTGACGAAAGCCTACCAGAAGCGCAAAATATATTTCAACTGAACTCTTCAACCAAGACTCTTACTACACTTTTTTGTAAAACAAATCAGAACTAACACAGAGGACTGTCATGACCTTATATGTCGTTAATTTGATTAAGTTTTGTGAGACGTACCCAATTTTTTTTTCCATCATTGGAATCATTGCGTTGTCAATTGGGTCATTGATTTTGTTTTGGGGCCGCATCCGAGCTAAAAAACTAAAACTTATTTTATCCACACCACCATCTAAGATTCAATCAGTTTCTAAAGGAATTGTCGCCACTTGTGGGAAGGTTCAGATTCCTGAAGGCCTCGAAGCAATTAAAAGCCCTTTCAAAAGAGATTCATGCATCTATTATGCATATCAAATCATGAAAGAGGCATTTGAACAATCGTCCTCAGGTGATCTCGACGATGGAAACTGGGTATGGAAAGAGGCAGTTTATGGTGAGAAACGGATCGATTTTTATCTTGAAGACGATACAGGGAGAATACGAATCGACATGGAAAGCGCTGACATCTTTGGTATGCCTAAGACAGTGTTTTCAATAGAATACGATAAGATCAGGAAAGCATTGAGATTCCCGAAAGGACCTATGGATGCCGAAACCGAATTTTTTTGTAAATTATTGGATTCTAGAACAAAGGAACTCCTCTTAGGTTCAGGCCGGTTCAAAGAATTGAAATTCAAAGAATTCTCCCTTTCTGATCAGGGCGAACTCTATGTTGTGGGGTATGCAGATTTTTACCAACCACAGGAATCTGACCAGATTCGGGATGAAAAAGAGCTTATAATTAAAAATGCGATCTATGTTTCAGACGTACCCAGAGGCATACACATCGGTAAATTGAGAGTTCAAATGGGAATCGGTTATTTTTTCGGATCACTGTTCTTTATTTCAGGTGCATTGATTGTTCTGACCAGTTGGGGATTTTTCTAAACAACTTTTCAAAAAGAGATCGTATAAAAAGGAGGGACAACCATAGTAGAACTATACAGCACCGTTAAAGTATTCTGCATGGCCCATCAGTTTACTTCTTGGGTGGGTGGTGGTATTTCAATTATCTTTGGTTTATATCTTCTTTGGTGTGGGTTTGAATACGGTAATAGACAAAAATTAATGAAAGAAACGCCTCTTTCTAAGATAGATTCTATAAAAGAAGGACTTGTGGCCATCTATGGAAAAATATCTTTAATCGGTAGTCCAGGCACCTTAAAAAGCCCTCTTACAAAAAGCCCATGTGTTTATTATAATTATGAAATAGAAAAAAAAGAATTGAAAGAAATAGTTACCCAGGATTATACCGATAAGACCTGGAAATGGAAATTGGCTGACAAGGACGAAGAGCATATCGTCTTCCTTATCGAAGATGACACCGGTAAGGTAATGGTGAATATCAAGAACGCAGAAATCGATAATGACTACCATGATCTTGTCGGAATGATCAGAAATGAACAGATTCAAGCATCTTTAGCCAATCAAGTACCCATCAGAATTAAAGATAAGCCTCTGGATGATAAATTTTTACGATTGTTTCGGTCACATGCAAAAGCCAAGATCAAGGAATGGAGTTTCTTTGAGTTCTATATTCCTGAGCAGGCCAATCTTTTTATATTGGGAGTGGCAACTAAAAATGAAAACATGACAAAGGAAGATAATTTAGAGGAATCAAATTACTCGATTGAAGAAGTAACATATGTTTCATCTAAATGCACCAGGAAGCAAGTGATTTCCTCGTTTATGTTTTGGACAATCGTAAATTATCTTTTTGGTGGGCCTTTTTTTATCGCAGGCCTACTCCTCATCCTTTTCAGCTTCGACCTTTTATAATCGATTTCTGCGCAAATTTTTTAAGGGCTCTCTTTAGTTTGTCATTACTACAATTTTCCCGGATACAAAATGCCATGTAATTATTTTAATTTCTTGTATCTCTTGCAGCTAAAAAGCCCTGTAATACTGTTATGGGATGGCATCAAAGTCCTTTCAAACCGGCGACAGGGGTTCGATCTCCTTGGGGACGCCACTTAGAGAATAAAGGCTCTTGACATCAGCTGCGGTATGATGAAAAAATCCGGGTGATAATCCTGGATGGCGGAGACGCCAAGGGGTTTTGCGCAGGACTTGACACTAAAGTCTATGCCCCGCAGATTTTTAAGATGACCCCTGTCCAGGCTTACAATGCCCAGGTTCGAATGAGCCGGCTCTTTTTGGGTATGCGTCAGATCCCCCAGCCTGTTATTGCCTGTATTCATGGTGCCGCCGCCGGTATTGGATTCTCCCTTGCCATGGCTGCAGATCTAAGAATTCTGGCTGAAAATGCCCGGTTTTCAGCCGCCTATATCAATATCGGCCTGGGTGGGGCAGATATGGCCTCCAGTTATTTTTTACCCCGGCTCATCGGAGCGGGCAGAGCTTATGAATATTTATTAACCGGTAATTGGATGGATGCAACAGATGCCTTGAACCTGGGATTTGCTTCCCGGGTGGTGGCAATGGATGAGATGATTCAAACCGCAGAAGATCTGGCCAAAACAATGGTTGAAAAAAACCCCATGGGCATTCGCATGACCAAGGAGGCCATTAATTGCAATCTGGATTGTGCAGGGCTGGAAGCCGCTTTAAATATGGAAGATCGAAATCAAATCATGATGAGCTATACATACCGGATGAAATAAACAGGATTATTGTTACGGGCTGTATCTGCAGAAAGAGGACCGAGATTGTCCCTGATCCACCATCAAGACACCACCTGCCGCGTTGCCTACGATCGCTCCTCCTTAGCGGAGTATGACTTATACACCTTTAGTCGTCACTCCTTGGCGCCTTGCATCTGTCACCTTGATAGTGACCAGGGATGTGCCTTTTTGTTGTTATTGTGGCATGTTATGGGATTTGAT
>JAAEMC010000891.1 GCA_024225895.1 Desulfobacteraceae bacterium
AAACATCCACTTCAAGGGAATCAATGATGGTTGCAGATGAAACAATGAAGATATCCCGAAAGCTTTCTTCAAGACCCTGGACAACATTTTTATATCCATTGTCAGGCAGTTTAATCTCAAGAGCTGCATCCAGCGGATGACCAATGAGTTTGGCTGTCCTGGCCTCTTCCAAGGCTTTTGTCACCTCGCTTCTTAGGGCCCTGATTTTCTCCCACTTATCAGAAAGGGCGTCATCTTTCCACTGGTCATCCAAAGATGCCATGGGTTCCATGTGGATGCTTTCCAGTCTGTTTTCACTGCCTGGTACAAATTTGTAAATCTCATCTGCCGTAAAAGGCAGGATGGGTGCCATAAGCCTAACCAGGGCATCCAGGATAATATACATGACTGTTTGTGCATCCCGGCGGGCCGGATCACTTGCTGGTGAGGTATAGAGCCTGTCTTTTATGATATCCAGGTAAAACGATGATAGATCAACCACACAAAAATTATGCAGGGTGTGATAAATGGTATGAAATTCATAGTCATCATAGGCAGATATGGATTTATCCACTACATGATGGAGCCTGTGAAGGATAAACCGGTCCAGTTCAGACATCTTCCCAATATCCTGCAGATCTTTTGCCGGATTAAAATCGGAAAAATTTCCCAGCATGAAGCGGCAGGTGTTCCGGATCCTGCGGTATGCATCGGAAAGCTGCTTTATAATATTGTTGGAAATACTGATATCCTGACGGTAATCTGCAGAGGCTGCCCACAATCTTAATACATCGGCACCATATTGTTTGATCACGCTGTCAGGTGCCACGACATTGCCCACGGATTTGGACATTTTCCGACCACTTTCATCCACGACAAATCCGTGGGTGAGTACGGCTTTATAGGGTGCCTTGCCTGTTCTGCCCACGGCAGTGAGCAATGAAGAATGAAACCAGCCCCTGTGCTGGTCACTGCCTTCAAGGTACATATCTGCCGGACGGGAAAGACCGGAACGCTCTTCTAAAACCGCTGCATGGCTGACGCCGGAGTCAAACCAGACATCTAAGATGTTATGGTCTTTGGTGAATTCATTGCTACCGCATTTTTCACATACTGCATTTTCCGGCATTAAAAAGTCGGCTTCTTTTTCAAACCAGATGTCGGACGAATGTTCCTTGAACAGATCATGGACCTTGTCAACTGATTCGCGGGTCACATAAATATGTTTGCAATCCTTGCAATGGAATACCGGGATGGGAACACCCCAGGAACGCTGCCGGGACAGGCACCAGTCCGGCCGGTTTTCAATCATGGAATAGATCCGTTCCCTGCCCCATGACGGGATCCATTGGACATTATTGATCTCTTCCAGGCTGTTTTTCCTTAAATCCAGCTTATCCATGGAGATAAACCACTGGGGGGTGGCCCGGAAAATTACCGGCTTTTTGCACCGCCAGCAATGGGGATAGGAATGGTCCATTTGACTGCTTTTTATTAATGCACCGAGGCTGTCCAGCTTTTCAATGATATTTGCATTGGCCTTGAAGATAAACTGGCCGTCAAAAAATTCGACTTCTTTGGAAAAGGTTCCGTTATCTTCTACCGGAGAATAACATTCCAGCCCGTATTTTTTAGCCACAATATGGTCGTCCGCACCGTGACCAGGGGCTGTGTGAACACATCCGGTACCGGCCTCAAGCGTTACATGATCTCCTAAAATAATCAGGGAATCCCGGTCATAGAGGGGGTGTTTGCATTTTTTGTTTTCGAGGTCCGCGGATTTGAGGTCGCCTAAAATCTTATAGTCTTTGATTTTAAAGGTTTCCATTACTCCTTTGATCATTTCCTTGGCCAGGATAAGTACCTGTTTGTCCGGTGTTTCAACGGCAGCATATTCAAAATCCGGATGGAGGCAGATGCCCAGGTTTGCCGGGATAGTCCAGGGGGTGGTGGTCCAGATCACCATAAAGACATCCCTGCCGGAAAGGGCCGGGATTAGGCTTGAGATATCATCTTTTAAGGCAAATTTAACAAATATGGATGGTGAAGACACATCCTCATATTCAATTTCCGCTTCTGCAAGGGCGGTCTGGCAACTGCAGCACCAATAGATGGGTTTTTTGCCTAAAAACATATCCCCTTTCAGGGCAAACTCGCCGCATTCTTTAGCAATTCTGGCCTCATATGGGTAATTCATGGTCAAATAAGGCTCATCCCATTCACCGGTGACACCAAAGCGCTTGAACTCATCTCTCTGGATATCAACAAACTTGCCGGCATATGTGCGGCATTCCCTTCTGATCTGGACTTCGGTCATCTTCTTTTTCTTGGATCCCAGTTTTTTATCCACGCTGTGTTCAATTGGCAAACCATGGCAGTCCCAGCCCGGGACATAATGGGAATTATAGCCGGCCATCTGGCGGGATCTGACAATGATGTCCTTTAATATTTTATTGATGGCATGTCCCATGTGCAAATGCCCGTTGGCATAAGGAGGGCCGTCATGGAGAATAAAAGGGGTTCGGTCCTTGGACTGTTCTCTTATTTTCTGGTAGATCTTTTTTTCTTCCCAGTCTTTGAGCTGTAAAGGTTCTTTCTGAGGCAGGTTGGCCTTCATGGCAAACTTGGTTGAGGGCAGGTTCAGTGTTTTTTTATAATCCATCTTTCCTCCGGATTGGAACTGTTTATATCATTTTGTTGAACTTTTCTTTGTAGTGTCAAACCCCTAAAATGTCAAGATTAATCAGGTATTGGACCCAATTTTCTCTTAATTTGTTTCCAGGAATTCTTATGCCTTGGATAAAATTAGAATATAACGCTTTGATTTTTCAAAAGGCAATATGTAGGTGCGGGTCTGTATTTTAAATTTTTCTTTTAAATCCCGGGTGATTTCGTTTTCGGCATTTTTGCCTTTAAGGGCTATGATCCGGCCACGGGAGGACAAAAACGGGACGGCCAGAGAGACAAAGTTTGAAAGTTGAGTAAATCCCCGGGATATCACATAATCAAATCCGGTTTGATATTCCTTGCAGGCAAAAAGTTCCTGCACCCGGGCATGGACAGCTTCAATCTCTTTAAGATCCAGGGTCCGGATCACATGCTTTAAGAAATTTATTTTTTTTTGAACACTGTCCACCATGGTGACTTTTAATTCCGGCAGAAGGATCTTAAGTGGAATTGCAGGAAATCCCCCACCGCTACCCATATCCATCAATCGTTTGTCTTCTTGTACAAATGCAAGTACAGCCATGGAATCAATATAATGCTTTTCTGCCATGGCCAACGGATCCGTAATGGCGGTCAGATTCATTTTTTGATTCCATTGATGTAGTGTTTTTGCATGGCTGGTTAAGAGGGTCAGTTGCTCATCGTTCAGGCTTACGCCGGTTTTCACGGCACCGGCTGCTAAATGGGATTGAAATTTCTGGTTAAATTGATCAGGTATTTTTTTCACGATTTATTTATTTTTTTATTGACAAATATATTTCAAGCTTGTACAAATTATCATTTTTTTTCATTCTGAATTGACCTGGGCT
>JAAEMC010000892.1 GCA_024225895.1 Desulfobacteraceae bacterium
ATCTGGATATTATTATTGAAAAATTACAATCCCTTGAAAAAGTATCCTTTTCTAATGGTGAGCAGTTTACAACAAAGGAAGGGGATGAAACATTCAAATCGCTTTTCAAACAATTGGGGCTGGAAGATATCAAGGGTGACTCCTCACAAAAATTAACGCTCAATGATTTAACAAGAGCCCTGGAGAACCTGCGGGATACCATTTCCAAAGAAATGGATAAAAACCCAATTTTGCATGCATCCGACACCGATAATGCATCTGGAAAAGAAAAAACAACCGATCTTTTGCAAAGCCTGTTCAAGGCATTGAATATCGAGTCAAAAGAGGGTCCGCATAAATCAACCGAATTTACGGCTGAACAGGTCCGGGATCATATTAAAAATGAACTCTTTGCCAATGGCAAAGGCGCTGAGGAATTGAAAGCATCGCTTTTAACCGGCAAAGACGGGAAAAAACCCAAGCTGGCAGATATTTTTAAGGAACTTGCCCAGATGTTGTCTGCTGATCAAGGCGGCAAAGAGGATGGGAAAAATATATTAAAATCTGATGAGGATTTTACTGGGAATCTTAAAAAAGTAGTATCCAAGACCACTGAACAACCCCAGGCGTTTGCATCTGATGTAAAGAATGAGGATACAAAAATAAATATTGAACCATTAAAAACCAGGCCCGCACCCAAAACTTTGCCTGCCTATGTTACGAATCAGGTGGGAAAAAGCCTTGCCCGCGCGATCAGCCAGGGTGAAAGTTCAATAACCATTCAACTCAAACCGCCGGAGATGGGACGGCTTTTAATGACCATTGAAAACATGGGCAATAACAGCATGAAGGTTTCCATTATGACTGAGAACAATGCTGCCAGAGAGATTCTGGCATCCAATGTCAATGAAATAAAAACAGTGTTATCCAATTCAGGGGTGAACCTGGAACGTTTTGATGTGGATATGGGAGATGATTTTGGCAGGTCCATGGCAGATGCCAGAAAGCAGGCCGGCCAAAATTCCAATAGAAGAAATCAACATCAGCGAAATGGAGAGGGCGATGCGGGCAACGGCAACACCATCAACGGCCCTGCCACGGAACTTACGGGTTCTTTGGCTGAAGAAGGCTCTGTCCATTACGTCATATAAAGGAGATGACAAATGAGTGTCTCATTTGAGGATCAGATAAATATCATCAACGCCAATAACGGTGTAACTACCAGCAGTACCAATGCTTCCGGTAAAGAAGAAGATGTTCTTGGCCGGGATACCTTTTTAACCATGCTGGTGGCCCAGTTGAAAAACCAGGATCCTTTAAATCCCATGGATGGTACTGATTTTTCGGCCCAGCTGGCAGAGTTTTCCCAGCTTGAGCAATTGATGAACCTGGGTGATTCCATGCAGGAACTGTCCGCAGCTCTTACCGATAAAAATGATGTGGATGCCACAGGATTTGTCGGAAAAGAGATCAGCGGAAAGGTAGATAGTCTTGAAGTAAGTGAAGGTGTTGTGACCGGCGGTTATTACAATGTCACCCGGGCCGGCGACATCCGGGTTTCCATATATGATGCCGACGGAACCCCTGTCCGGACATTGTACGAGGGACAGAAAATATCCGGTGCCCAGAGTTTTAGCTGGGACGGAAAAAACAGCAGTGGTATCAGCGTGGCAGACGGGACTTATACTTACTCGGTCATGGCCAATACCGGAAGTGGTTTTGCTGAATTACCCAATACAATTACGGGTCTGGTGCAAGGTGTTGTCTATAATGACGGTACACCCTTCTTGTATGTAGATGGTGCATTAGTCAGTCCGGATTCTCTGATAGCAGTAAAAGATCCCCTGGTTGAGGACATACCCTCTGTACCCCAGCTTGATAATCCGTTAACCGGATATATCGGCAAGTATATCACAACATCCACTCCCAGAATTCTGATAGAAGACGGGAGTATGTACGGAGGATCTTTAACTTTTCAGGTTGAGGTAGCCGAGGAAACCGAGGAAAGCGAAGAAACCGTAGAACCAGGGGAAGCCACCATAACAATATATGACGCAACCGGCAAGCTTATCAGAACCATCACCTTGTCAGAAGAAGAAACTGCTGCAGGTACCAATTCTGTGGAATGGGACGGGCTGGACGATTCAGGGGACGAGGTCAGTGACGGGTTGTACGCTTATAACGTTGAAATTGAAAATGCCACAGCCTCCATCGAAACAACCGGTGAGGTTTTGGGCATCAAATATATTAACCAGACCCAGTTCCTGGTCCAGGACCCTGGCCGCATGGTTGCCTTATCATCAATCACCGCCGTGGACGGTTAATTTAAATTGAGAAATTATATACCAAATATCGTGTTTTAAATAAATTAGGAGAGGGAATATGTCATTATCAAGCGGACTTTTTACAGGTACAAGCGGGTTGAAAAACATGGGCAATTCCATGCAGGTGACCGGTAACAACATTGCCAATGTCAACACCATCGGCTACAAAAAAGGAAGGGCCACCTTTGCCGATACCCTGTATGAGAGCGTGGCCACCCAGGCCGGGGCAGACCAGGTTGGCCGCGGTATGGCCGTGGGAAGCGTGTCCCAGAATTTTGACCAGGGCTCTTTTGAGTCCACCGGACAGACTACAGACCTCTCCATCGGCGGTGAAGGCTTTTTTATCATGCGCCAGTCCGGTACGGAGAACTATTTTTACACCCGGGCAGGAAATTTTTATTTTGACAAAGACGGTCAGCTGATTAATCCGGAAGGATATGTAGTCCAGGGCTGGGAGCTGGATTCAGATACAGGGGATGATATCGGATCAATAAAAGATATTGTTTTGGCCGCATTTACCAATCCACCTGAAAAGAGTACGGAGATTACTGCAGTTACAAACCTGGACGCTGATATCGGCAGCCAGGCCGTTGTCCTTTCCAATGTGTGGGATTCTTCAGCCACCAATTATATCAGTACTGGGAATTATGAATATGCCACAACTGTAAAAGCCTATGATGCCTTAGGAAGTACCCATGATATTACGATTTACTATGATAAAAAATCCGGGACAGAATGGGAATATATGATTACTTGCAACCCGGAAGAAGACAACCGGAACCTGGTACAGAATACGGATTCCAAAGGGCTTCTGGCCCGGGGAAGTATTACCTTCAGCCAGAGTTCCGGTGATATTCTGGACTTTACCATGAGTGAGTTTACAGGAAGACTTGGCAATTTCACAGCCAATGGGGTCAATACGGTTGATGATGTGGATTATGAAATCGTGGATTACGATGACTTGGCTTTGGATGGGTACGGGTTTAGTTTTGAGTTTGACGGCACCTCCTGGGAATTTACAGATTCAA
>JAAEMC010000893.1 GCA_024225895.1 Desulfobacteraceae bacterium
CAAGTCCTTTTTCATGTTCAAGCCTGCCGGCAAACAAGAGTTTGGGCTGTCGCGGCGGCCAGTGGTTAAATGCTTTGGGATGGATGTCCTGCTTTTTCACAAGGCTTGTGAACATTTTGAAAGGATTGGAACAATTTTGCCCGTATTTTTTTTGCAACCTGGAACCTAAAAAGACACTGGCAGCAGATTTTTCTGTCAGCAATCTTATTTTTTGAGAATGATGCCTTGCAAGGTACTGCCCCACGGTTTTAAGCATTCCCTTGTATTTACCGGCATCAGAAACTATGGCTTCCTGGTCTCCGACCACATAGGTTAAAAAAAGAGTTTTACTTTTGATGATGGTCTTCCAAAGGTATAAAGCATTCATGGACGGCAGGCGTAAGAGGGCCACATCATGGTCTTCCAGCAGCCTGAAAAGTCTTTTACGGCTTTTGAACAACTGGGCCGGAGCCTTTAAGTAAAACTGGGCAACAGATGCAAAGTCACCGGCGGCCGCAATTTTAAAACGCTCATTAGCAGTGATTTTAAAATACCCTTCCGGGATTTGATCAGTTTTTATGGTTTTCACAGGCACAAACAAGGTTAGGGATGAAAAATGAACCGCCAGAGCTTTTGTGAATTCTACAAAAGTGTTTTTGGTATACCATTGGCCAGGATGGCGGTTCGATTTCAGCATCAGGCCGTCTGTGATCAGCAGGCATTTCATTTTTAAAACCTTTTTGTGCAGTAACTCAAATTATAGGGAATCGTCATGGTTTTTTAAGGCCTTATCAAGCACCGTGGAATAGCTTTGGGGAAGTTCTTTAAAAAAAATATCATATCCTGCGGGCGGCCCTGCCTCAGTGGCGCCATAAAACCAGACATGCTTGAATGTGGAAAAAAGATAATCATAGATATTTAAGAAATCTTCAATGATTTCCACATCTCCTTCTCCCTGACTTTTCTGGGCATCCATGGCTGTTTGCATCCAGCCTTCTTCCGGCAGGTTTATGTAGGATTCAAAAGGTGCTATTACACCGGCTACTTCTAGATTGGGATATTTATTAAGGTAATCGGCTTTTTTTGCAAGTTTCGTTTGGGAGATATGCTTTGCCTGGGCAAGTGATTTATAAACATACCGGCCGGTCCATCCGTCCACCACCTTCAAAGGGTACTGCTTGGTTTTTGCGCGGTCCAAGATTCCTTCCACAATATAAGTGATGCTTTTCTGGTACCCGTCATGGTGCTCAATCCCTATATCTGCCAAATAAAAGAAAATCATTGCATTGGGATGGGTTGTATCACAAATGTCGGCAAGCTCGGCCCCGATTTTCATCAAGCGTTGAATGACCGTTGATTCTGCAATGCCGTATTGTTCAGCCAAATATGAGATACTATACGCATCATAGCAATTATAGGCTTCAGGATCGATGAACACCCCGGGGCTTTGTGTCTCTTTTGAAATTCTAAGGGCCAGGCCAAAGATGTTTTTTAGATCAGACCATGTACCCGCGGAATCAAAAAGATCTAAGCCATTGCTTTGCCGGGCATAGCTGCTAAACTTTGAAACATTAAGCATGGTCTGCTCACAGGGCTGCGATAGAGGAGATCCGAAAAACCGGTTGAAAAAAACCACCGGCCATATTTTGGTCAACTCCATTTTTTGTATCTCTCTTATATTGTCTTCAAAATCTTCATATACCGGTGCCTGGGTTTTGTAGGCACCTGTTAAGCGGACACAAACGCCTGTAAAATCAGCATTGTCTATTGTTTTTAGATGATCTTGGGTCAATTGGCCGTAAAAGGGGGTGGCAAAACTAAAATAGAGCAGGTTCTCCAGGGTTCCCAGCTTATTTAATGCCGCTTCCTGACCAGCCAATTGGAGTAATGATTTTTGATCAAGGCTCTTGTTGTAGATAAGGATATTTTCAATGGTTCCCTTGAATTGCCCAAACCAGGAAGAATCACCTATTGTGATTCCGGGTGCATATGCCCGGATTTTACCATTGTAGAATACCAGGTCCGCAGAATCGTTATACCCGTTGATAAATATTTTTAGGGCTTGCCCGTCTGCAGTAACGGCACAATCATACCATCTGTCTTTTTCAAGGGTTGACCGGGATCGTAGGATACGAATATCCTCTTTTTTACCGGTTTCGGAAATACTGAATACCAGCCGGGATTGACTATCAACGGCCACAATAAAGCTTCGGTTGTCCTGAGTTGTTTCCCATACACTAATAAGGGTGCCGTTGGATTCGTATTTAATCCTAAAGGTTATGGTCAAGATGGATTCAATATCCATGAGATCCGGGACAACAATATATGTCGATGCTTTGGTCTGATCAAACTGGTAAGCCCCAAAATCATCTTGCACGCTGTCAAAAATGACTCCGGTTTGGGATTGAGCATCCTGCCCGGGTGAGCCGGATTCCAAAACCGAGTTTATAGTTTGCCGGTATGGGCGCAAGGAAAATGCCACAGACAAAAACAGAACTGCGACAAGTATTAGCCGTGTATATTTTGAAATCATAGCAATGGATTCCTTAAAGTTATTGAGTCCCGGTATTGTCATATTTTACCAAAAGCTTTTTTGCTGTGTCTGCTCCTAAAAAGTCGGCATCCGCCATCAGGGATTTATCTATGTGACGCCTGGCCTGGTCCGGTTTGCCCTGTTTGTCCAGAATCATGCCCATGTGGTAATTGAGAATTGCATCATCCGGTTTTTGGGCCAGGGCTTTCCGGACATTCTCATAGGCACCGTCCAGGTCCCCCATTTTATACTGAATCCATCCCAAGGTATCTAGGACCATGCCGTCATCCGGCTTGAGCTCCTTTGATTTCTTGGCATATTCCATGGCCTTTTGAAGATCTGATGTATTACTGGCGAACTCTGTTTTAATAAAGGCAAGGTTGTTGGCTGCGGACCAGAGGCCGGGATTGTTGGAAAATGCCTTTTCATAGGTCTGGACTGCTTTTTCATACATTTTGTCTTTTTCATAGATATTGCCCAGAATCATCCAAGCAATAATGTTTTTGGGGTTTTTTGCCACAGCCGTGTTAAACTTTTTAATGGCAGCCTTTTTCTGACCTCTGGCAAGGTAAACCCGAGCTAAGTTTCCATAGGGTTTGCTCCATCCGGACTGGATTTGGATAGCCTTTTCAAAGGCGTTTTGGGCATTGTCATAATCTTTGCTTTTCATGTATATGGCGCCCAGCATGTTCCAGGTTACAGCCTCTTTATCATTTTTTTCCAGCCGGTCTTCAAAAAGCCTTATGGCGGAAGTTAAATCATTTTCTTTGATATATCCCCTGGCAAGGGCGGAAACCATATAGATGGAATTGGGATTTTTTTCATACCCCTGTTTGAGAACCTCCATGGCCAGAGTGTACTCCTTATTCAGGCTATGGGCCTGGGCCAGATTCAAATAGCCCTGGATTGACCCGGGGCGTTCTTCAACCACAAGCCTGAACTCGGATACGGCATTGATGCCGTCTTTTCTTGCAAGATAGAGCCGGCCCTTTAAATAATGCGCATCTAGATTCTTGGGATCATTTTCAAGAACATCGTCCACCAGTTTTTCCCCGTCATTGTGGCGGTCCTTTAAAATGAGAACCCTGGCCAACGCCACCTTGGTGGTAATAATTTGGGGGCTTGTCGACTCCGGGTTGAGTTCCAGGGCAGTACGAAGGGATTTTTCAGCCGCATCAAGCTGTTGGATTTTGAGATACATATCTGCCAAAAACTGATGAAACACAAAACTATCGGGTTTGATCTGCAATCCGGTATTTATTACTGCTTCTGCTGTTTTTATCTCCTTGCCGGCCAGCCAGAAGGTTGCGATGCGGATCCGAGCCTTTTCGTCTTGGCTGTTCTCAACCAGGAACTGGTCTAAGATATTTTTGGCAGTTTTTTTCTTGCCTTTTGCCATGTGAACTTTTGCCAGGTTCAACCGGTGACGGATCTTGCCGGGTTCCATCTTGATGGCTTTTTGAAAATAGGGTATGACACTGTCCCAATTTTTATTTTGAGCTTCCAGTTGAGCCATACTCAGGATAAGCAAAATAGAATCCGGGTTGTTTTTCAACCCTTCTTCAAGATATGCCTTCATTCCGGCAGAGTCTTGATTGTGTTTTTCAACCGAAGCCAGCATCATATACATTTCCGGTATTTGGATGATGCACCTGTAAGACAG
>JAAEMC010000894.1 GCA_024225895.1 Desulfobacteraceae bacterium
ACCTGATCCAAAGCCTCGAATTTTTCACCCATGAGGCCTTCAGGCGTAGTTGGTGAAAAACCTGTAGATACGATGATCTTGTCTGCAATAAGGCTTTGTTCATTCTCAGGGCCTAAATTCAGAACATAGGTATCATTTTCCTGTTTGGCTTTGGTAATAGTTTGATTTAAATGAAGGGTTACATTTTCTTTTTTCTTCATATCCTTAACC
The DNA here is from genome assembly GCA_024225895.1 of Desulfobacteraceae bacterium. GTDB lineage: Bacteria > Desulfobacterota > Desulfobacteria > Desulfobacterales > Desulfobacteraceae > JAAEMC01. Next base: position 211 of record JAAEMC010000894.1, read on the forward strand.
ATTTCCGGCACCAGGCAGGCGCCGCAATTTTGGCAAGTATCTGTTGCCATGCATGCCCACAAAGCTGCATTGCCGCCAAGAACGCCTGCTTTTTCAACTAAGTGAACATCAAGATTATGGCGGCTTAACTCTTGTGCTGCCGCCATCCCGGCAATACCGGCGCCTAAAATTACGATGCTTTTATTCTCTGTTTGTTTTTTATTCTTCATAGGATTCCAACCTGTGTTTGCAGTTAATTCAATCGAAGACTTTTTATAGTCCTTTTAGTGCTGAAAAGCAATAATAAGCAATGGGTATGCCACAAAAAGATGGGGGCCGTTTTTTAATGTAGAATGATGTGTTTCAATGGATTGCAGTAAAATCGTGGGCTGGGGTGTAGTCGCGTATTTGCTACTAAGGATTTAAAGATGCGACTGTTGTAGTCTATAGCGATTCCCAAAATGAAGTTCCTAAAAACATGATAGATTAATAGAAT
>JAAEMC010000895.1 GCA_024225895.1 Desulfobacteraceae bacterium
CGTCAATTCCAGGCACAAAGGAATCAAGGGAATGATTGGCCAAAATTGAAAGAGCATATGGAATTTCCATTTTAATTATAAATGGATCATTGCTGTCTCCCGGTTTTTTGTTTCCTCTAAGGATCCCGGCTGCAACAATCCCGGCTTTTCGCTGGCCTTTATATAATCCCTCAATGGCCGCAAGTTTCATTGGCTGTTTCTGGGCAACTTCATATGCTGAAGTATCCCCGGATATGACAACATAGCAGGATGAAAGAAGCCCGAATACAGAAGCGACTACTATTGATTTTTTGGCCATTTGCAAGTGCTTTCCCTTGATAAGATACCAGCAGGAAATCGTTAAAACAAATAAAGAAGCCAATAAAAAGCCTGAGCTTGAAGTGTGCGTGAACTTGGAAACCGCTACGGGATTGAATACGACTTCAAAAAAATTGTGCATCTCAAATCTTGCTGTTTCAGGATTAAAGGTCATTCCCACAGGATTTTGCATCCAGCCGTTTGCCACAAGTATCCACACGGCTGAAAGATTTGAACCTATGGCAACCATCCAGGTGGAAAAAAGGTGGAAATTTTTTGAGACTCTGTTCCAGCCAAAAAACATGACTGCAAAAAAAGTAGCTTCAAGAAAAAAAGCAAAAATCCCCTCAATGGCAAGCGGTGCGCCAAAAATATCACCTACCATCCATGAATAGTTGGACCAGTTTGTCCCAAATTCAAACTCCAGAATTATTCCTGTTGCAACACCAATAGCAAAATTAATCCCAAACAATGTCATCCAAAATTTTGTTATGGATTTCCATTCCCGATTTCCGGTACGCACATAAATCGATTCAAAAAATGCACATAGAAAAGAAAGGCCCAGTGTTAGAGGCACAAAGATCCAGTGATACATGGCTGTTAGAGCAAATTGTGCCCTTGCCCAGTTTACCATGCTCATGTCAATATCAATCATTACTTTTTCTCCTGTTAATTGAAGAAACGGTGTTTAAGTCAGGTAATTCATTCCAAGCGACTTTCAGCGGCATTGCGAGTGATTTGTTCAAGAACATATTCTCCTTTTTCTTTATTGGTTTCAAATTTGGTATTCAGATAATTGGGAAAGAAAAAAATTTTTAAAATTACAAACATTACGAAAAGTTTTATCAGAATGATCTTCCAAAGTTTTTTGCCAATGACCATTTCATTAAAGCCATTTCGATAAAAGGTATAGATATTATTGAATATTTTGAATGAACTATTCTTTATTCTCATTTCCTTGTCCTTAGAAATTAAATAATAACCGAGCCGATTTGTTAAATTTGAGAGCAATTAGCATGCCGACTTGTAGACCCATTGGATATAATAGCGTGATCCAGTGTTTTATGGTGCATATGCAAAAAAGGACTCATATTGCTCAATAGAATTTATGATACACAATAGTATCAAATATGTGTTTGTTTTGAGACAGTTTTCAGGAATTTGATAAGGTAATCCCGGAATTTGAATATTATTTGGTTTTTTAAAGATATGGCGTCATGGAGATATGGGTATTGAAATTGAAAAATTTTTCATCTTTTGTTCGGATAGATTTAATAAAATCAGCTAGGTTGCAAGGCATCTGCGACAAATAATTATTGCGGCATGCCCTGCAACCAGCTGTTAAAACATACTCGATTAATGAAATGTCCCGACTAAAATCATTCCCATGAAATGCAGTCTTTGGGACAGTTGTTTACAGCTTCATGGATATTTTCATCTGAATATACATCAATATCCAGTATTTCCACAAAACCTGCATCATTGATTCTGAAGGCATGGGGAGCAAGCTCAACACAGATTTCGCAGAGGATGCAACCTTCAAAATCAATTGCCAAAACTTTTGTTGATAGCAATTCTTTCATGGGTGCTGATACATTCCTTATTATTTGAAAAACCGTTTAAGCAGTCCCTGGAAGGCCAGCCCGTGACGTGCTTCATCCTTGCACATTTCATGGACTGTATCATGGATTGCATCGTAGCCTAATTCTTTTGCTTTTGTGGCAATCTGCTTTTTCCCGGCACAGGCACCGTTTTCAGCAAGAACTCTTGCTTCAAGATTAGCCTTTGTGCTCGGTTCTAAGACTTCGCCTAATAATTCTCCAAATTTTGACGCATGTTCTGCTTCTTCAAAAGCAATTCTTTTATAGGCTTCTGCAATCTCTGGATAGCCTTCACGGTCAGCCTGCCGGCTCATCGCAAGATACATACCTACCTCAGTGCATTCACCCATGAAATTATCCTTTAACCCCTGGAGGATTTCAGGGTCACAGCCTTTTGCAACGCCTATCACATGGGCATCGGCCCAGACAAGTTCGCCTTCCTGTACTGAAAATTTATCCTGTGCCGCACCACATTGTGGGCATTGTTCCGGGGCATTATCTCCTTGGTGTGAATAACCGCAAGCTGAGCATACATAAGTCTTCATTTTTAATTTTTCTCCTTAGTTGATTTGTTCCACCATCCTTTTTCGATATGGCGTTGTTTTTCATTTTGAGCAAGGTTAAGAATTCTATATCCATTATCTAACAGAATTCCGTAAAGGACACCGCATCCAGGATCTTCCCTGTTCTCATCGCCTTCTTGAGCAAGTTGGATCATCTGTTGTGCAAGCTTAATTGTTCGTGCAATGTTTGTGTCACATTTTTTCATCGTCATAAATACAAAAATCGTTTTCAGGTGATTGTTTATTGAAAGGCCGGTATTAATCATTTAAGGATTTTACCATTCAATTAATATGCCAGACTATATTCTTTTTAAGAACTGCCAGAATATTTAATTACAATTTTTGCAATTAAATTGTTTTCACCTTAACCGATATTTTTATACTTGGGACGGACAAATTAAAGCAAAGCGTTTAATAGATCCAGCTTACTCGTTTTTAATCCAACTAAGAATTTTATTTAATGGGAGTCAACAATGCGACTGATTCTATGTGATAGGTATGGGGGAACATGTCCACGGGCTGGATTTCCAATACCTTAAAGCTGTCTTTTAACATTTCAAGATCCCGTGCCAGGGTGGCAGGATTGCAGGAAACATATACGATTCTTTTGGCATTTAAATCAATAACCTGCCGGACTACATCCTTGTGCATGCCGATCCTGGGCGGATCAATGATGAGTACATCAACCTTATGGTTTAATTTTGGCAGTACATCTTTGATATCACCAAGTAAAAAATCACAATTGGTGATCTGATTCAGCCGGGCATTTTCTTTGGCATCTGCCACAGCACTATGTATGATCTCAATGCCGAGAATCTGTTTGGCAGAACTGGACAGCCATATGGGAATTGTTCCGGTGCCGGAATAAAGGTCAAGAACTGTCTCATTGCCTTTCAGATCGGCATACGCAAGAACTTTTGCATACAGGTTTTCACAGGCCAGGGTATTGGTCTGGAAAAAAGAATTGGCAGAAATTTTAAAATCATGGTCACCCAATCTTTCTTTGATATGATCCTGTCCTAAGATGACAAATTCCTCCTGGCCATAGGAAACACCTCCCTTGGAATCCGTCACATTATACATGATGGATTCTATTTGATCATATTTTGATGACAAAGTTTGTCCAAGCTTTTTTATTACATCCAAATTCCTGGTTTTTGTCACGATATTGACCATCCATTTGTCATAAGCTGCGGAATGGCGCAGCATAAGAAACCGCCAGAAACCTTCATGGGTACGTAAATGATAGGCGTCAAGACCGGATTCTTTAATGAACTGTCTGACATCATCGAGGATATCATTGCCCAATGATGGCATTATTTCACATTTTTTAATATCAATGACTTTATCAAAGGTACCGGGTACGTGAAGACCGATACCAAAATCCTTTTTAATGGTTTCATCTGCCAGTTCGCTGGGCAAAAGCCAGCGTTTGGAAGAACAGGAGAACTCCATTTTGTTCCGGTATTCAAATATCTTTGGTGAGGCCATAACATCATGGACCGGGACATCTTGCAAACCGCCAATATGTTTCAAAGAATCGACAACATGCCGTTTTTTGTATTCGAGCTGCAGATCATAATCAATTTCCTGCCATTTGCAGCCACCGCAAAAACCGCAGTATTCACAAGTGGCATCCTTTCTTAAAGACGAAGGATTGAGCAGTTTGATAAGCTTTCCTTCTGCCCAGGATTTTTTCTTTTTGGTAATTTTTACAAAGGCCAGATCTCCTGGAACACACCGGTCCACAAAGACGGGAAATCCGTCTGGTTTTGCCAACCCTTTTCCGCCAAAAGCCAGGTCTATTATTTCAAGTTCGTAAGTTTTTCGTTTTTTTATTGTCATATTCTCAGTATTTTTATAATATTATATGTATCCTTTCTAAGGAAGTTTGCGATTATAATGCTTTCGATTCACAAAAACAACCATGAAAATAAGATCTGAAAAAATTGAATTTCATTCTGATGAGCATACTCTAAATGGTGTGCTTCATATGCCAGACATTGAAAATCCGCCGTTTGTTGTGGGTTCCCATGGCTTGGAAGGTTCAAAAGAATCTGCCAAACAAAAGGTTTTATCCCGTATTTTACCGGAAAACGGCATTGCTTTTTTCCGGTTCGATCACAGGGGATGCGGACAGAGCAGTGGTGATTTTTTAAAAGACACATCCCTTGAAAAAAGAGCGACTGATTTTATTAATGCAGTCC
>JAAEMC010000896.1 GCA_024225895.1 Desulfobacteraceae bacterium
AAAAACAATCTTTACAGCTTTACTTATTATTTTTACCACATTTTTTGCTTTTGCTGAATCAGAAAAAGAAATGTTTGAAAAGGGTGTTTCCTTATTCAAGCAGGGAAAAGTCCCGGAATCCATTGTTGAATTCACCCGGCTGATAGAGCTTTCACCGCAAGATCCCAATGCATATAAAAACAGGGGAGTTTCCTATATGCAAATCCAGGAATTTGATCTGGCTATTAAGGATTTTGAAATGGTTCTGGACCTGATACCTTCCCATGCCGGTATTTACAGTAACATTGGTGTTGCCTGGTATTATAAGAAAAACTATAAAAATGCCATTAACAGCTATGACAAGGAAATTGAAATCTCTCCTAAAAATCCAGTGGTCTATTTTAACCGGGCACTTTCAAAAGTTGAACTTGGTGAAATAGAAGAGGCCATCAACGATCTGACAAAAGCCTTGGAACTCAAACCCGATTTTTACTGGGCACTGTGTTATAAAGGGGATCTTTTATCAAAAATCGGCAGCCATGGACTTGCCTATGATACCTATGAAAAAGCCATTCTTGTTGACGCTGATAAATCCTATGCCAACGCAAAACTGGAAAAATTAAACCAAATATTATCTTCACAGACCATTGAGATAGAGTCAAAATCCGTTGAAAAACAAAAATCTGAGCCTACAGCCCAAGAAGAAACTCAATCGGAAACAAACCTGACTTCAGGAGCACCGCCAGAACCTGCCAGTCAAGCAGGGACAACACCAGACCTCGCTGCTGCTACAAAAACAAAACCAACCATAGAAACAAAAATAAAATCAAGGCCAGTCGAAAAACTTAAAACCACTGTTGCAAACAAAATAACCGCCCCTTTGAAAAAGAAAGAAACAACCAAAGTCAAAACAACAGGATATACATTGCAGGTAGGAGCATTTTTAAGTAAAGCCAATGCACAAAAATTAAAAACCCGCTTAGTCAATAGCGGGTTCGCTTCTAAAGTTTTGGTCCTTACAGGAAATAAGGGCAAATCATGGCATCTGGTCCGGGTGGGTCAATATACTACAAAAGGTGATAGTGGTCAGGTTAAAAAAGATTTAAAAGAAAAAATGAACCTGAATCCTGTGATCAGACCCGCAGGCAGATTTTAAATATATCGTCAGGCGGTTGCGATTTTAACATTTTTTCAAACCGAAAACCGGATATTCAATATATCGCCATCCCGTACCGTATAGTCTTTGCCTTCCACATACAATTTACCTGCTTTTTTTAACTCTGCTTCACTGCCCAGTCCTATCAGCTCATCATATTTTATGACCTCTGCGCGGATAAAACCCCTCTCCAAATCTGAATGGATTACGCCGGCGGCAACAGGGGCATTTGCGCCTTGTCTTACCAGCCATTGCCGGACTTCATCCTCACCCACGGTAAAAAAGGAAATAAGCCCCAACGAATCCAGGCACAACTTGGTCAATGTTTCAAGGGCAGTTGCCTTTATGCCTAAATCTTCTAAAAATTCCAGTTTTTCTTCCTCTGTGTCCAGCATGGCAATCTCTGCTTCAACTTTGGCAGATACCAGCATAAATTCGATGCGCTCATTTTCTCCCATTTCTTTAAAGGCTTCAAGAACCGCCTCATCTCCCAGATCATCCTCTGCTACATTGATGGCAACCACCATCTTTTTTAAGGTGATAAAAGGATAACTTCTGATCATTTTCTCTTCATCTTCTGTCAGATCAAACAAGCGTAAAGGCGCTTCTGTTTCAAGATGTGCCTTCATCCGGTTCATCAGTTCGAGTTCTCTTTCCTGATCCTTATCCTTGATTTTTTTGATCATTGCTTCCAAACGTTCAACACGTTTTTCCACAAAAATCTGGTCATGCATGATCAACTCGGAATTGACCATTTCAACATCCCGCAATACATCAACAGAACCTGCCTCATGGTAAACCGCCTCATCTTCAAAGGCCCGGACCACATGGCAGACCGCATCCATATCCGCGATATCCCGAAAGATCTCCCCCCTGGCAATGGTCTCCTTTTCCATTTTGGGTAAAAGCACCAGATCAATCCGCGCCCGGACATTCTTTTTTGGAAGATACATATCTCTTAAAGTATTAAACCGGGAGTCAAGAATATCCGCAGCACCCGGAACAGGCTTGGACGCCTTGGCCGGATCTACTTCATTGCCTGTGAGAATCTGAAACAATGTTTTTTTGCCTGTCTGGGGCAGGCCGATGATTCCAACCTTCATACCGTTATATTCATCCTTTGCAGTATAAAAAATTTTACATTTATAAAAAATTGGACTATACCAAATTTGTA
>JAAEMC010000897.1 GCA_024225895.1 Desulfobacteraceae bacterium
CCGAGACAAAAGAATACCGCCGGGCCCATCTGCATAATCGTCATGTTCAAAAAGCGATTAAATCTGTTGTCAACCGGTTGCAACTTAATAAACGGGCAACGCCTCATACTTTCCGCCACAGCTTTGCCAGTCATCTGCTGCAGGCAAATTATGATATTCGAACGATTCAAGAACTTCTGGGGCATAGCGATGTCAGAACGACCATGATTTATACCCATACGGTGAAATCTAAAACTTTGAAAGAATCCAAAAGCCCTCTTGATTTTTAGGCAGGACATTCTATATCGATATGAATTCCCCGGCCTTGGAATTTTTTATTTAAAGGCTTTATATTGAGCGATCATTTTATGACTTCGGTACTGGCATCATATTAAAAAAATGATCTTCATCCAATTGCATGCAATGCCATTGCCCTGAATCATAGCGAATTCGATTCAACGCCATGCGTATTCCCTGATATTTTAATAATTTATCCCTTGATTTTTCAAGCAGGCGGGAAATAAAAACATCCAGTGATCCGCCGTGGGAAACCACCAATACTGTTTGCCCATCGTGGGATAAGGCAATCTCGGAAAGGGATTCATCCATCCTGTAATATAGATCATCCTTTGTTTCCCTCTCCTTGGAAAAGGGCAGGATGGGATAAATGCCTGATCGCTCTTGAAAAATGGTGCGTGCCTCCCGCAGCCGGATGTCCTGGATAATTGGTATGGATTTTTGTTTGGCCGTGGGTCTTGCCGTTTGATATGCCCGTTTTAAATCACTGGTGTAAATCGCATGGATGGTTTCCCGGTCCAGCCGGTTTGCCAGCCATTGGGACATTTTTTCCCCCAGGTGGTTCAAAGGGACATCGGTGTGGCCCTGGATTCTGCCTTCAATATTCCATTGGGTCAGGGCATGGGAAACAAGAATAAATTGGGTAGCCACAGTCTGCCTTTTTTTTGGTTAATTCTATAGTGATTCCCAAAAATACGTTTTCGAAAAACAATATAAATAAATGGAATCACTTAAAAGCAAATCGATTTTGTATCAACCGATTTCTATCCTTAAAGGGTAGAAATGGCTATACACTTATCGGAACGTCATTTTGCGATTTGCTCTAAATGGAAAATCCCCCGAGCTTTGTTTCCAGATACTCGTTGATGCCTTCTTTAGCCCCTTCCCTGCCGATGCCGCTTTCTTTCATTCCGCCAAAAGGTGCTGCCGCAGAAGTGGGGTTGATATCATTGATCCCGATAATGCCGAATTTGAGGCGCTCAAAAGCGTTCATGGCACGGGACGTGCTCTTTGTGTATACATAGGCGGCCAGTCCGTATACGGTGTCATTTGCCATTTCAATAACGTCATCTTCCGGGTCATAGGCAATGATGGGAGCAACCGGGCCAAAGGTCTCTTCACGGAAAATCAGCATATCTTTGGTTACATTGCTCAGCACAGTGGGAGCATAAAAGAAGCCATTTTCAAGGGGGCTGTCTGTAAGCCGTGTACCACCTGTAATGAGTTGTGCTCCTTTTTCAAGGGCGTCTTTTACCTGGTTTTCAACCTTTGCAATGGCATCCGGTCCGACCAGGGGGCCGATTCTGACACCTTTGTCCATTCCATTGCCCGCTTTCATTGCATTGACACGCTTTGTAAATTCTTGTGTGAAATCGTCCACCATGTGGCGGGGGACAAAAATTCTGTTGGGGCTGATACAAGCCTGGCCCGTATTTAAGAACTTCACCAGGACTGCACCTTTGGCGGCATGGATGGGATCGGCATCATCATAAACGATAAATGGTGCATGGCCGCCCAGTTCAAGGGAAATCTTTTTCATGTGCTGTGCCGCTTTGCTGGCCAGCATTTTTCCGACCTTGGTTGAGCCTGTAAATGTCAGTTTCCGGATAATGGGGTTGGAAACAAATTCATCGCCCACGGGTTTGGGATCAAAGGCGGTGACAAGGTTTATTACACCGGCCGGAATCTGTGCCTCTTCAAAAATTTTAAACATCTCCATGGCGCAAAGGGGCGTTGCCTCAGCCGGTTTCAATACCACGGTACATCCCGCGGCAAGGGCTGGTGCCAATTTCCTTGTAATCATGGAAACAGGATAATTCCATGGCGTGACGGCACCCACAACGCCTATTGGCTGCTTGAGAACAATAAACCGCTGATCCGGTCTTGCAGATGGGATGGTCTGTCCGTAAACTCTTTTGGCTTCTTCAGCAAACCATAATAAAAAATCCGCTCCATACTGGACTTCATTTCGGGCAGCCACCAGGGGCTTGCCCTGTTCCATGGTCATAACCCTGGCAAGGTCCTCTTTTTTATCCATCATGATTTTCCAGGCCGTGTATAAATAGTGGGAACGCTGGTAGGCTGTTAATGAAGACCAGACTGGAAAAGCCTTGTCTGCTGCCTCAATGGCCGCGGATATATCCTGGCTGCCGGCATCTGCCACCGATGAGATGACCTCTCCTGTTGCCGGGTTCAACACATCAAATTTGGCACCATTTTGAGCTTCTTTCCATTTTCCGTTTATAAACATTTGGTTTGTCCTTTATCGGTAATAATTTTTATTATTTTTTATGGTGATTTTTTATATAAAATAAATTTCTTTTTCAAGGTTGCTGCGGCATACGCAAGGGCATCTTTGCCCATATCAATGGCTGGGTGCATGATAATAAACCCGTGGATCATACCGGGGTACTGCTTTAAGGTAACCTGTGTGCCCGCCTTTTCCAATTGTTTTGCATAGGCTTTAGCCTCGTCCCTTAATGGATCATATTCAGCAGTAATGATCAATGCCGAAGGAAGATTATTATGATCTTTTGTCCTTAAAGGAAACAGATAAGGATCTTGCCGGTTGAATTCTTTGGGAAGATAATGGCTGAAAAACCGCTTCAACAACGGGGCTATGGGATGAGTCATGATGGTTTTCCTTTCGAAGC
>JAAEMC010000898.1 GCA_024225895.1 Desulfobacteraceae bacterium
GCTCTAATATAAAGTTGAACATGCAGCATGAAGAGTATCTGCCCAAAGTCAATGCAGATAAAAACCAGATCGGCCAGGTCATATCAAATGTGGTGAGCAATGCAAGGTATGCCATGCCGGACGGGGGACATCTTTATATCAGCCTTCAAAATATTATTTTGACAGAAAATGAACAAGACCCACTTAAACCAGGCGAATATATTAAAATATCCATCCGAGATGAAGGAGTTGGTATTTTACCGGAACACCTTGATAAGATTTTTGACCCATATTTCTCAACTAAGCAGACCGGAAGCGGTATGGGGCTTGCTGCCAGTTATTCCATTCTGCAAAAACACAATGGCCTGATTACTGCGGCTTCCCTGGTTGATCATGGGGCGACATTTTCCATCTTTTTACCAACAGTGCCGGAAGATGAACTCGCTGAATCAGATGTAGCTGAAGACAAACCCTGCATTGATTCCGCCAAAATTTTGATCATGGATGATGATAACCAAGTCCGAAACATTGCTGAAAAAATCATCAAAAAATTCGGTTTTGAGGTGGGCCTTGCCTCTGAGGGCCTGCAGGCTGTTGAAATGTATGAACAAGCCCTGAAGACAGATGCTCCTTTTGATCTGGTGCTCATGGATCTGACCATTCCCGGCGGAATGGGGGGCAAAGAAGCCGTTCAAAAAGTTCTTAGCATTGACCGAAAAGCAAAAGTAATCGTCATTAGCGGCTACTCAAATGATCCGGTACTTGCAAATTTTGAGGAGTACGGTTTTAAAGGTATGCTTGAAAAACCTTTTAAAATAGAAGAACTAAAAAAAATAATTGAAAAAACATTGATTTAAAGGGTGATTACATCCCTTGAGAAGATGAATCAATAAAGCATTTGACTTGCTTTTTCCAATTTACTACTTAGAGAATCAACAAATTGGTTTTCCAATACTATCAAAAGCAGTCAATGATGACACTATATAGTAAAGAGAGTATGAATGACTAAAAAGATACTGATTAATGCACTTGATCCTGATGAAAATAGAATTGCCGCCATTAAAGAGAACAAACTGGACCAATTTCACATTGAAACCACTGCAAAACAGGTAACACAAGGTAATTTATACAAAGCGATTGTCACCAGGGTTGAGCCAAGTCTGCAGGCTGTTTTTGTTGATTACGGCGCTCCAAAAAACGGATTTTTGCAAAAAAACGAAATCCATAGAGATTATTTTCAGGCAGTGGAATCAGGCAGTAAAAAACTCCAGCACCTTATTAAAAAAGGCCAGGAACTCATTGTCCAGGTAACAAAAGATCCCATTGGCCAAAAAGGGGCCATGCTTACCACCTACATTTCTTTGCCCGGACGCCTGGCGGTCCTTATGCCCGGTAATTCCACCAAAGGCGTATCCCGTAAAATAGAAGATGAAGAAGAA
>JAAEMC010000899.1 GCA_024225895.1 Desulfobacteraceae bacterium
ATCATGACATTCATATAGCCGGAACCACAGTTGGTGGGAGTGTAAGTTCGAAACGATAGGCCAAAACTTATTATGTTCAAATTTGTTAAGGATACCAGTTCTACTTCAGATTCATGTGCTGTGACACTAGATGACCCTATAACATACATATTTCCACCAACATTGATGGGGATAATGTTTTCAGGCACACCTCCTCCCCCAGCCTGCATAACGACAATCGGCGGCTGCCGGGATGATGAGGTTGTCAGGTTCGGGGCAGTAGGGTTGATCACCCCCTGGGTGCCGTTGGAAAACGTCATGGACTGATCGGTCTGATGGTTGTCCATCTGCCAGCCCCAGATGGTGTTGGCGTGGGCATTAGAAATTAGAAGAGCAAAAAGTGTTGTTAATATAATGAAAGAAAGGGCTGCTTTTCTCATCGTTTACTCCAGTAAGGGTTTGTTGTTAAAAAAGAGTTTATATGGGAAAGGTCCTTTTTGTTTTTTATTTCTAATGCCCACGCCAACTTAGTCTGAACCGGGATTGCATTATCGCTTTTCATATTTTTTTGCATAGTTTATTACAAAAATTTACTGTTAAATCTAATAAAGGAGACATCGCACTTTAAAGTCGACAGAACCACTCGAACTTGAATTAGAACCCTGTGATCGATAATAGTTGATATAAAATATTATTTTCCCATCCTCATATTTGATCTCAATATTCTGAATATTACTTGAAATTTGAGCAGCATACTGGTTAAACAACGTCGTTAACCCAACGATCACATCACCCTCATTTAAGGCATTAATATCTTTGTAACCAGAATTAAGTTGGCTGCTTCTAGAAGAAATATTCGCCCTGACACTATAGCCATTCGAATATGTACAGTATGCAGGCGTGGAAGTATAAAAATATTGAATCTTGCTATCACTTTTCCAAAGTTTAACAAACAATTGACCATCACAAATATAATGCCCATTGATCAATACTGTGAAAAATAAATTTGCAGAAGCAAAATCATTTAAAGTAGTGAGTTCATACGTACGCGTAAGATATTGCGAAGGACCGCTCCCAAAGAAACTCATACCGTCATCAATTGTTATTATTTCTTTTGGGATGTCTCCTCCCCCAGCCTGCATAACGACAATCGGCGGCTGCCGGGAGGATGAAGTGGTAAGATTCGGGGCAGTGGGGTTGATCACCCCCTGGGTGCCGTTGGAAAACGTCATACTCTGGTCGGTCTTATGGTTGTCCATCTGCCAGCCCCAGATGGTGTTGGCGTGGGCATTAGAAATTAGAAGAGCAAAAAGTGTTGTTAATATAATTAAAGAAATGCCTGCTTTTCTCATCGTTTACTCCAGTAAGGGTTGGTTGTTAAAAAAGAGTTTATATGGGAAAGGTTCTTTCCAATGGCGGCTCGTTTTTCTGATGGCCACACTTTTCCTGCCTGGTTAACGATGTCGTTGATGGTTAGCCAGGCATTAAGGTTCTGGGTCATAACAAAATATGCATTTTTTTCTTTTTCACTGATAAGGCGCAGGTAGGCATCCAAAAGATGAAGATATTTTTCCTGATATTCCAAATATGTGGTTTTTTCAGGTGTCCCCGGTATCATATAACCCGATGTCTGACCGTAAGCATTCAGTTCATCCAGGATATTGGCAATTGTATTGTAAGGAGCTCTTTTCATGTACTGCCATGTGAGATTCCCGATCTTGTTTTGCTCTTCTTTGGTTAACTTTGACAGAACATCCTTATTGTTGAGTGCTGGCCAAACAGGATCGCCAATATAAGGGATCAGGTGGCCTTTAGCATTTGTGTAACCATCATAGGCCGCGCTGTCGATGTGGATCAGCTCATGCAACGCTATAACCCTTTGGCTGCAGGGTGTGCTGTATCCTTGTGATCTTGCGTATTGAAACAGCACCCTATGATAAGTATCCGACTCATCAAACAATGCCTGGTGGTGAGGCTCAAACGCCAGACAATCCTGCTGGGTTTTCTGTGTTTTTTGGGGGGGCGTATTTTCAAGATCCCAAAATTTTAGAACACTGCAGGAAGGTAAAATGGAGACCATGATCAACAGGGTTATTAAAATTTTTATAAATTGGGCCATTTCTTCTTACCCTTTTTGCATTTTAAACCAGAAATGATCGGCAAACAGACGGTCCACCAGGTGGGTGGGCGGATCCTGCTCAGGTCTTGCAAAGCCTTTTTGCACCAGCATCAGGTTCCAGATCTGGTTGTGCTCTGTCCAGGCCAGGACATAGCCTTTTTTATAAACATCAAAAACAAAGGGTTGATGTTTTAAATCCAGCAGGCTTTTGGCAACACCTGCAAGATCCGTGATGGAGATATTGA
>JAAEMC010000900.1 GCA_024225895.1 Desulfobacteraceae bacterium
ATATCATTATGGATGATACCCGTATTGAACAGCTTAAAAAGATAAGAAAAAAAAAATATATTCATAACAGGGTAAAAAAAACATATTTAAAAAAAGAAGACATCGAATAAATAAGTAATATAAAAGGAACCTTGACCGTAAAGGAAAAAGAAATTATTGAAAATCATGCTATTATGACCAAGAAGATCCTTCAGCATGTACCATTTCCAAAGGGACTTACAAATGTACCGGTCCTTGCCTCTTCCCACCATGAGAAACCCAACGGGAAAGGCTATCCCGATCATCTCAAGGATAATGATATCCCTTTACAGTCAAAAATTATGGCCATTGCAGATATTTTCGAAGCACTGACCGCCGAAGACCGACCTTATAAAAGGGGCCTGTCACCTGAAGAAGCGATGAAAATACTAGGTCAAATGAAAGAGAAAAATGAAATCGATCCGGATCTTTTTGATTTATGTAAGAAATGCGGTATATTCAGTTCCCGTCCAGAGTAGATAGTGATTGAACGCCTTACCCCATTTTCTTAATTGCTGCGTTGGAACTAATAATGTTAATCCTTAATATTATTCAGCCTGCCTTTGTTTTCTTCTGCTATGCAACGTATATACCTGAGATATCAGCATCCCTGAAAGCATCATGGCACATCCTAAAATGGCCCTCTTCGACATAATTTCACTGAGGATAATCCACCCGCCAAGGGCGGCAATCACAGATTCAAGACTGAAAATAATAGCAGCATGGGCAGGAGGGGCATTTTTCTGGCCATAGATCTGAAGGGAATAGGCAATTCCAACAGCGAACATTCCACCATAGAGCAACGGAATGGCAGCTTTTAAAATATCCTCAAGAATAAAGGACTCCAAAGAAAAGGCAAAGCAAAAGCTTAAAACCATGCAGACAACGCATTGAACCAATGAGAGCTTGGCTGTATTGAATAGACTGGATATCCGGCCGATGATAATGAGATGGACCGCAAAACAGACCGTTGAAAAAAGAACCAGAATGTCACCAATGTTGATCTTCACCCCTTTGTTAACACTTAAAAAGTACATGCCTAAAGTTGCCAGAAGAGCGCCGATCCATGTGCCGAGTGAGGTCTTTTCCTGTTTGATAAAAAGCCCCATGATGGGTACCATTACAACATATAATCCAGTAATGAAGCCGGCTTTTCCTGCAGTGGTATAGACCAGACCCATCTGCTGGAGGGATATGCCGCAGAAAAGAAAAAAACCGGCAATAGTGCCTGATTTGGCAAGTTGTGTGATACTATTTGACATGTAGGGTTTTGTTTTTGAAACAAGAGCCAAAGGCAGAAGACAAATAGTGCCGATGGTAAAGCGGACAGCATTGAATGTAAATGGCCCAACATGATCCATACCCACTCTCTGGGCTACAAATGCCATGCCCCAAATGGTTGCCACCACAAGAAGAATAAAATCCGATTTCAATGTACTTAATTTCATGGTATCCAACACCTGTATCTAACCGCTTCATTATTTAAAGGAGTTGTTTTAAATTTTTTAAAGGATTTAGTCAATACAGCAAATGGATCAATATCAATTTACACCGGAAACGCTGGCCGGACAAAGGCTCATGTTTGGATTTGACGGCACAATGCTGAATGATGATTTAAAATTTCTCATTAAACACCTTAATGCATGCGGCATTATTCTGTTCAAACGTAATATCCAAACCCCTTCCCAGGTAAAAGATCTGTGCGGCAGTGCCCAGAGATATGCTGCACTGTGCGGCCTGCCGCCGTTGTTTATCGCAGTCGACCAGGAGGGAGGAACTGTGGCAAGGTTGAAGGAAGGATTTACTGTTTTCCCAGGAAATCCGCATATACAAACTATTGAAGATGCCAAAAATTTTTCACAGATTACTGCTGATGAACTCAAATCCGTCGGGATTAACATGAATTTTGCCCCGGTTCTGGATGTGGTTCCGGACAAGGTAGACAGTATAATGAAGAAGAGAGCCTTTGAAGGAGGACCTGGTACGGTTGCCAAGCTGGGTTCATGTGTCATCAATCATTTACAGAAGAACAAGATTATGGCAGTGGCCAAGCATTTTCCAGGTATTGGGCGGACCGTTAAAGATTCCCATTTTCATCTTCCGGTTTTAAATATTGATTACAAGACATTGAAAAAGACCGACCTGGTTCCATTCATGGCAGCGGTCAAAGAAGACGTCACCGGCATCATGCTGTCACATATATCCTATCCAAGCCTTGATGCGGACTTCCAGGCCAGCCTCTCTGAAAAAATTGTGCAATCTGTGCTACGGCGGGATCTTGGATATAAGGGTATTATCATGACCGATGATTTGGATATGGAAGCCATTCAAACCGATATTAATACCTGTATGTTTCAGATGCTTTGGGCAGGAATAGATGTTGCCCTGATATGTCATAAGGGACCAGCCATTGAAAAGGCATATAATGAAATATGCCGGCTGATTCAGGAGAATGAATCTTTGATGGAAATGGGAAAAGAATCCATGAATAGGATTTTGAACTACAAAAAAGAATATCTGGGTTAATCTATTCTTGCTCTGGAGAATACATCGTGGCAAAGATCACACACATTTTTCTGCTGTATCATGCGAAATCCCCTTGCTGCGATCATGGCGCCGTTGTCACCGCACAGTTCTTTGGGTGGAACAAAAACATTCAGTCCTATTTTTTGAGCTCTTGTTCTTAATTTTTCAGTCAGGCTTTGATTGGCAGCCACACCGCCTGTCACTGCAATATCTTTGCATTTTTTAAATATGGCGGCATCAATGAGCTTTTTTGATATCACGTCAATCACTGCTTCCTGGAAGGATGCTGCCACCTGTGCCTTGTCATCCATTTCACTGATTTTATGGTCGTGAACATACCTTGCAACAGATGATTTAAGACCACTGAAACTGAAATCAAAACTGCCTTTTTCAAGAAATGTTCTGGGAAATTTGATGGCATCAGGGTCCTTTGATTTGGCAAGGGTCTCTATGACAGGACCCCCAGGGTATCCTAACGAAAGCATTTTGGAGACTTTATCAAATGCTTCCCCGGCTGCATCATCACGGGTTTGACCTAATAACTCAAAATGATCAGGGGAAGTGACATAGTAGATGTTGGTATGTCCGCCGGAGACCACCAAGGAAATAAAGGGAAATGGAGGATATTTTTCAGAGAGAAACAAGGTATAAATATGGGCTTCCAGGTGGTTTACACCTGCCAGGGGAAGTTTGCGTGCCCAGGCAAAGGATTTTGCAAAGGAAAAACCAACCAGCAAGGCCCCGATGAGTCCCGGCCCCCTTGTGGCTGCAACGCCTTGGATATCATCCATGCCGACACCTGATTTTTCAATAGCTTCACTTACAACCGGTGCAATGGCTTCAATGTGCATTCTTGAGGCAAGCTCGGGAACAACACCGCCATATTTGTCGTGGGTATCAATTTGAGAGGCAACTACACAGCTTAAAATATTTTTCCCGTCTTCTACCAGGGCAGCTGCGGTTTCATCACAAGAAGACTCTATCCCTAAAATGATCATAAAAAGATCGTATCAGACCCATTGGGTTTGATTCTCGTTTTCATCCCTGGATTCTATTTCACCGATAAAATAGGCATCTTCATTCATGGCCCCTAAGCGGTCCATCACTTCCTGGGCAGATTCATCAGGCACAACCACAATCATACCGATGCCGTTGTTAAATGTTCTGTTCATTTCTTTTTCAGAGACATTTCCCTCTTTTTGAAGGATTTGAAAGATTGGGGGAATCTTCCAAGAACCCTTGTGAATGATCGCTTTGCAAGCATCCGGGATGATCCGGACAATATTTTCTTCAATGCCGCCGCCGGTGACATGGGCAAGGCCCAGTACGGGCAGATCTCTTAAAAGACTAAGTAATGTGGCAGTGTATATTTTTGTAGGGGTCAGCAATTCCTCGCCCAGGGTGTTGTTCAAATCTGAAAGCGTGGTGCTGACATCATATTTGCATTTATCAAAGAAAATTTTACGGACCAAAGAGAATCCATTGCTGTGGATGCCGGAAGAAGAGATCCCAATGAGCTTGTTGCCTGTTTTAATATAGGACCCGTCAATGATTTTATCATTGTCTACGATGCCCACGGCAAAGCCGGAAAGATCATATTCACCCGGTTGGTACATGCCCGGCATCTCAGCGGTTTCACCTCCGGTAAGAGCACATTCGGCTGCACTGCATCCATTGGCAATCCCTTGGATAATCTGCTCTGCCACACTGTTATCCAGCGCACCCATGGCAAGATAGTCCAAAAAGAAAAGGGGTTTGGCCCCCTGGACAATAATATCGTTAACCACCATGGCGACAAGATCTATACCAATTGTATCATGCTTGTCCATATTAAAGGCGATTTTCAGCTTTGTCCCGACACCGTCGGTGGAACTGACCAGTACCGGATTCGGGGTATTGGAAAGATTGAGGGAGAAAAGTCCTCCAAATCCTCCTATTTCGCCCATGACGCCGGATCTATGGGTGGATTTTGCAATATCTTTAATTTTGTCTACGAGTTTATTTGCCTTGTCTATGTCAACGCCTGAGTCTGCATATGTTAATGAATCACTCATTTAATACCACCTCTAAAAAACGTTATTAAGCCCTATAAAACCTCGCAATAATAATCATTATGGGGTTAAAAGTCAAAAGCTTTTTGACATCAGCTTTGTTATATTGTATCTAAATTATTTTTAACCTTATTAAACAATTTAAATGAATTGAGAAGGGCAAAAAGGGAATGAAAACAATCAATATTGGTATATTGGGATATGGTGTTGTCGGAACCGGGGTTGCCAAGCTTATCAAAGAGAAGAAAAAGTTGCTGGAATCCCGTATCGGTGCATATTTGAATCTTAAATACATCGCGGATATTGACACCACCACGGACCGGGGTCTGGATATAGGCGATACCATATTAATAGCTGATGCAAAAAAGGTGTTCAGTGACCCTGATATCCATATTATTGTTGAAACCATTGGCGGAAAGACCATTGCCAAAGACTTTATTTTAAAAGCGCTTGAGAATGGAAAACACGTGGTTACAGCCAATAAGGCACTTTTAGCAGATTTTGGTAATGAGCTTGTCAAAACAGCACGCCATAACCAGGTGGATTTGGCATTTGAAGCCAGTTGCGGCGGGTGCATGCCCATTATCAAATCATTGAGAGAATCGCTGGTGGCCAATGATATCAAGTCCATGTCCGCCATCCTCAACGGAACCTGTAATTTTATTCTTACAAAAATTTCCAAAGATGGTTCCCAATTTGATGATGCGCTGAAAACCGCCCAGGAACTGGGATATGCTGAAGCAGAGCCCTCATTGGATATTGACGGCCATGACACTGCCCACAAATTGGCCATTTTGAATTCCCTGGCTCACGGGATGGAGATCAATCTTGAAGATATCCATGTGGAAGGGATTAGAAATATCACTCCTGTTGATATCGAGTTTGCCAGAACTTTCGGGTATACTATCAAACTATTGGCCATATCCAAGATCCATGACGACCATGTGGAAGCAAGGGTACACCCCACCATGATCCCCAAGAGCAATCCATTGTCACATATTGATAAATCAATGAATGCTGTGGCAATTGATGCTGATGCCACAGGACAGACCATGCTGTATGGACATGGAGCCGGTATGATGCCTACGGCCAGTGCTGTTTTAAGCGATCTTGCTGATATTGCCAGGAACATTATTTCTCAAACCAAAAGACGGGTACCTATTTTGGGATATCCTGAAGATAATATTAAAAAAATCCCCATCCTTTCCATGAAAGAGTTGTACACCCGGTACTACTTGAGATTTGACGCCAAGGATCATCCTGGTGTTCTTGCCAAAATATCAGGTATCCTAGGAGAAAATAATATCAGCATTAAATCTGTTCATCAAAAGGGCAGAAATTCCAGCGGAAAAGTACCAGTGGTGATGATTACCCATGTGGCAAAGGAAGAATGGGTGCAAAAAGCGCTGAATGAAATATCTACAGGAAAATCAATTCTCGACCGACCTGTTGTAATTAGAATTGAAGAAACAAATCAGGAGTAAATTTAATAAAATGAACATATTGGTTGCCGATCTGGAAGGAGTATTCCTTCCCGAGATTTGGATAAATGTTGCTAAAAAAACCGGAATAGAAGAACTAAAGTTGACCACCAGGGACATTAGTGATTATGATGTGCTGATGCAAAAACGGCTTTCTTTGTTAAAGGAAAACAATCTTAAAATACAGGATATCCGGAATGTTATCTCAACCCTAAACCCGTTGGAGGGGGCGCTTGAAACCCTGGACTGGATCCGGGAGCAATCCCAGATTATTATTTTATCAGACACCTTTGAGGAATTTGCAAAGCCGCTCATGGAAAAATTAAAATTTCCCACATTATTGTGTCACAACCTGACCATTGATGATGACGGGAATATTGTTAATTACAACATTCGGATTCAGAACCAGAAAAGGGAAGCGGTTAAGGCTTTGAAGGGTATGAATTATAATGTTATTGCATTTGGGGATTCCTATAATGATACAGGAATGATTTTGGAAGCTCATAAAGGATTTTTCTTTGATCCGCCGGAATCTGTTTTAACGGATTTTCCCAAGATTCCTGTGACAAGAGGGTATGAAGAACTGAAAACCATGATAGGCAAATTATTGAAATCATGACTTTAAATATTGAGCAATTCAAAAATGTCAAAGCACTTGTTATTGGTGATCTGATGATTGACGAATATCTTTGGGGAAGTGTGGAAAGAATTTCACCCGAAGCACCGGTTCCCGTGGTAGCCGTTGAAAAAGAAAGCCATGCCCTTGGCGGCTCCGGTAATGTGATCAACAATCTTGTGGCCATGGGAACCGATGTCACCACCATTGGAACTGCAGGCACAGGCAAAGCCGGGAAAATGATTTTTGAGAAGCTTGAAGATCTCGGGGTAAAAACCGATTGCATTATTTCAGAACCAGATCGCCCTACTACCAGGAAAACCCGGGTTATTGCATCCAATCAGCAGGTATTGCGCATTGACAAGGAAATCAGCAGGAAAGTCAGTGATACCACTTTTGATAAACTGATTAAGATGGTGGATAAAACGATCCCCCAAGTGGATTTGGTCATCCTTTCCGATTATGCAAAAGGAATTATTTGCAAAGATCTTGTCAACCATGTGGTTAACATTTCCAAGCAGCATGACGTATTGACCGTTGCTGATCCAAAAAGTCTTGATTTTTCAAAGTATCAACATGTTTCTTTGCTTACGCCCAATAAAAAGGAAGCTGCTCTTGCTTCCCAGATGGATATTCAAACCATGGAGGATCTTTTTGCCGCCGGTAAAAAAATCATCAGGCAGGTGAATCTTGAAAAATTGTTAATCACCTGCGGTAAGGACGGTATGGTATTGTTTGAAGGAAATACCCCCCCTTTGGTCATCGAATCAAAGGCAAGGCAGGTGTTTGATGTGTCCGGCGCCGGGGATACGGTTATTTCCATCCTGGGATTGGGCCTGGCTGTAGGCGCCACATTTGAGCAAAGTGCCATTGTTGCCAATGCAGCAGCCGGTGTCGTTGTAGGCAAAGTTGGGACGGCAACAGCCTCTATCAAAGAGCTTTCCGACGCTCTATCTAAAACTTCCAAATAGTTTGTCGAAATCCCTTGACAAAAACCTGACATTTTAATAGTCTTGCAAACTGTTGATGCGGGGTGGAGCAGTCTGGTAGCTCGTCGGGCTCATAACCCGAAGGTCGTTGGTTCAAATCCTTCCCCCGCTACCACTCGAAACTAAGGGGTTCAGCGTCCGGCGCTGCCCCTTTTTATGATTTTAGGCTTTATTATTCCCCCCACATGCCTAATTGCTTTCAAAAAAAAGAAGAGAGAAGAGAAATGCCCAGCTTAATAATTGGGTGTTTTCCATACGTAAATCGCTGTTTTTGATATTATCAACAGCATGTTAAGAAACGTCTCATGAACAAATAGGGGCTTTTTTAAAGCACTTGAAGAGTTCCTTCTTAGGGTATGGTGTAGAAATACTTCATGGATTATTGATCTTGATATACTGATCAATATGCTTGCCGATTAATGTTTCGATCATACCTGCTTTTTTATACGCAATGATTTTTTGATCAATTTGTCGAATGTATTTCTTTAGTTTGCTTTTTTTGGAAAAGGCAAAATAGAATTGCCCGGTATAAATCGGTTGGGGAAGAATTTCGACTTGATCCTGAATATTTAATTCCTTGATTTTTATAAGACCGACATATTTGCTATACGGTAAGAAATCAATGTGTTGATTCAATAAATTATTAAAAATGGCATCAATTGAATAGGCTGCCGATCTTATCATTTTAATTGAGTCTTGATTATCAAGCAGAAAGTGATCAAATTCCGGTTTGAATTTATCAGCCATCAAAACTCCTCCCGTCTTTCCTTTTAGGTCATTCCATTTCTCAAAGGGAAAAGTTTGTCCCTTTTTTACATAAACCACACACGGATTCTGAATAAAGAAAGTGGGGATATACTCCAGATAGGATTCCCTTTCTTTGGACTTATAAATTGCCGCGATTAAATCAATTTTGCCCATTTTCGCTGAATTCTGAACGCGAGACCAGGGGCCGACATACTGATTTTCAACTCGGATTCCAAGTTCGTTGAATATCTTTGTTATAATTTCAGGTCCAATCCCATCAACAGTATTTCCATGTTTGTACATGATCGGAGGAAATTCCGGATGACCAGATATAATCGCTTTCTTTATATTTTCATCGGCGTGTAGATGAGCGGTGCAGATTATACTGATGATTACTATCACGAATAATAATGTTTTATTTATCAAAACATTCATTGTGATTCTCCTTTTATTATGACTTCAGAAAAAGCAGCATTCATTCTGTAAATTTGGATAACAAATAATATTTTTCGCACATTTTAAATGGGTAGGTTGGTCTTAGCTTGGTTAATTGTTAAACTTGTGTCGAACTAAAGTAATAATTTGATTTTATATTAAATTTCCTGTTGAACCAAACTATAATTTTTTTTATGGGATTCTTTGGATCAAGCGAATTTTTTTTTGGATCTAATTTTTGAGATTTCTTCTATACCTTGGTGGATCTTAAAAAAGAACTCTTCTGATTATTTTTTTAACCTTGGATCAAATTCCAAGTTTTTAAGCTGACCTATTTTCAGCTTTTTAAAGTCTGGATGATTGATATTGATCAGGTAATTATATGCACTTGGCAAGATGACACTTGGTACCCTGAGGATCACAGACCTATTCTCTTTTACCCATTGATCTCCGATTACTTTAGAGATTTGTGAGGCTGGCCGATCATCCCACCTTTTTTCTATATCTGCATTTAAGACTAAATTAGAATTAAACGAAACGCTCAAAAAAATATAATCATTCAATTGTTTATAAGATGGTAAATGGGCAAATATTTCCATTGAAGCCAAGGCAAGACTGTCTGACGTATAAACGATAGAAACTCCTTTGTTATTCCATCGTCCTCCATAACGTTTGGAGCCTTCACCTTTTAAAGCAGTTTTGATATGATTATTTTTTACTATTCGATATGATGCGATATTCATCAGGTAAAGACACCGTGCTCAATACGTCCTAAGAGATCCTCAACTTCTCTGGCTCCAGGTTCTGTTTTTGCATACTCAAGGGGTGAAATATCTCCCAAACCAAAAGCATCAGTTTTTAACCATTGTTGTGCAGCCTTTTGGTCGCTAAAAACCTTAACTGCTTTGTAAAAAAGGCGTTGTATCCGATAAAGCCTTTCAGATTCAGTTAAGGTGAATTTTCCTGCTTTTTTTCTTGTGGCTAAAGTACTTTTAGGAATTCTGATGTAATCTGCCAGGACCTTATCCGCTACCCCTAATTGATTTCGAAGAAATGTAAAAAAAGATATAGGCAAACCATTTTCAATGGCTTCTATCACTTGGGATGTGTTTTCTAAAGCCATCAAATGTGGGACTGCTTCGATAGAATTTTTTGTTCTTAAATTGACTGCCATAAAATCTTCCTCCACCACTTAAAAAGTCCAATATTATACTTATAATATTCCATAATTGGACTAATGTCAATGTGCAGATATCCTCTAAATCCACTATCAAATTCCATAACATGCCACAATAACAGAAAATAAGGCACATCTCTGGCCATGGAGGGTATCCCCCATGGTTGGGTGTGTTCGCTTGATTTGCAACTCCAGCACCTAAAAAGGCTTTTTATAGCCTTCAATTGATTATTTAAGATTTTTCGGGTGGCAATAAGTTTGGGCTTACAATAAAACATACCTGCGATAATAATCCGGCGATTTAAATGCTGCTAAGGCATAAGCGATTTTGGGGTGTTTGAAAAGCTGTTTAATTATCTTGAGTATGCCTCCGGCTTTGCCGGAAAATCATTGATTATTTTAATTATAATGATGCCCATCAGACCAGAGAGCTGAGCAGAGAAAACACTGGTAAAGGTTCTTTCAATCCTTTAAAAGGAACCGAGCCGCATTTATATACCGGCCAGAGGTCCTGGATCATTCTTTTTGTCTCTTCCCCTATCAGGATATCACCGCCCCTGGCATGATCAGACAGGCGGGCGGCAATATTGGTAACCGACCCGGAAGCAGTAAAAGTCATTCGAGTATCCAAGGTCCCTGTGAACCTTGTCATGCCCACCAATGCACTCCCGGAATTGATACCGATATTCACATCAATGACATCCATATCTTCCGGTAAAGACTGGTTGATAATCCTGTTCTGTTCCATAATTTCAAAGGCTGCCTTGACCGAATTGATGGCATTGGTTTTGGGGTCATAGTCTTTGAAAAGTATCATAAGGGCGTCACCGGCTGTTTCATTGATATCCCCGTGGGATCTGTGGATGGGGTCTACAAAACTGGAAAACATCTTTTCAATGATGGCATTGACTTCGGCTTCGGGATGGGTGTCAGAAAGTCTTGTATAACCTTCCAGGTCCAGGAAAAGGACGCTGATATCCTTACGCTCTTTTTTCCGGGTTAACAGGCCCGGGTCTTTATCCGCCATATACCGGACAGATTTGGGGATAAAAGGAGACAGATTTGCCAGCATCTGACTGATGCGGATTTTCTCCTGAGTCATTTCCCACTGGCGTTTGGCGTTTAAAATAAACGTGCCAAGGATACGCGATACATCCTTAATTATGAGGAAATCCCGTCTCGAAAATTTGGTAAGTGGCTGAATAACTGCGCTGACAGCAGCCAATACCCTGTTTTCGACATATACGGGCATGGCACATTCAGATCCTATTGTTACCAGGGTTCTGTCCGGCCGTTTCACTGGTTCGCTGACAGGTATGACCACAGCTTTTTCCTCTTCGATTGCTTTTTGTACGGCCGGTCGATTCCGTTTGCAGGACTGGCAGTCCACAGGACTTTCATAAAGCGAGCATTGCAGAGGGCGGGTGTACTTTTGGGCGTCAGGATCGATGAGGAGGATACAGACTTCCATGGCATTGGGGATAAGATTTCGAAGCTCTTCTCTGACCATCTCGATGATCTCGTTCACTTCCAATAAGGGGGCGGTTTTTCGTATCAGATCCTGTTGAATATGAAATCGTTCCTGGTAATACCGTTTCATTTAATCTCCGTATTTCAGCCGCTTTTTGTTATGGTTTTGCAATAAACCGGAGCAGTTCCCTGTCTGGTTGAACCGCTCCGGTTCATGGTTAAGGTTTATATGGTTCCTATCCCAGTATTTTTTTCAGATCACCTTCCGGCGTTCCGATGGGGGTGATATTATAATTTTTAACAAGTATATCCAATACATTGGGTGTAACAAAAGCCGGTAATGAAGGTCCCAGGTGAATATCCTTAATTCCTAGATGAAGCAAACTTAAGAGAATTGCAACCGCTTTTTGTTCATACCAGGAAAGGATGAAGGATAATGGCAATCCATTGACATCAGTATCAAATGCCTTTGTCAGGGCAACGGCAATCTGGACGGCTGAATGGGCATCATTACACTGTCCCACATCCAGAAGTCTTGGAATCCCGTTGATTTCTCCTAATTGATGCTTGAAGAATTTGAATTTACCACAGGCCAGGGTGAGAATGATACTATTATCCGGTGTCTTTTCTACAAATTCAGTGTAATAGTTTCTGGATTTTTTAATCCCGTCACAACCGCCAACCAGAAAGAAATGCCCAATGGAGCCGTCTTTCACGCCGCTAACGATTTTACCAGCAATCCCAAGTACTGTTTTATGGCCAAAGCCGACAAGAATCTCCATATCTGCTTTGTTTTCTGTATATCCTGGCAGTTCCAACGCTCTTTCAATAAGAGGTGCCAGATTATGCTTGTTCAAATGGGTCAGGCCGGGCATACCGACGGTTCCTGAAGTAAAAATATTTTTTTTGTAGGTTTGTTTTGGTTTCTGGATGCAATTGGAGGTCATTAGAATAGCACCGGGAAATTGGGCGAACTCTTTTTTCTGGTTTTGCCAGGCAGTTCCAAAATGTCCATAAAAATGGGGGAACCGTTCTTTGAGTTTCGGATACCCATGCGCCGGCAACATTTCACCATGCGTATAGACATAAATCCCTTTTCCGGCACTGGCTTTTAGTACCGCTTCAAGATCGATGAAATCATGGCCAGACACAAGAATCGCTTTTCCTTTTTTTACACCCAAGGGAACTTTAGTCGGTAGTGGATCTCCGTAAGCTCCTGTATTTCCAAGGCTAAGAAGCTCCATGGCGCGAAGATTTTTTTCACCGCATTCAAGGACTAACCCAAGATAAGCATTTGCATCCAGTTTTTTATCTTCAAGAGCAGCAATACTCCGATGGACAAATTCATAATTTTTCTCATCTTCCTGGGCATGTTCTGCGGCATGATCCGTATATGCGGCCATTCCCTTGATACCGAAAAGGAGCATGTGCTGCAGCGAGCGAAGATCCGGGTCGATGTCGGGATCTTTCATGAGTCCGTACTGCTTTCCCTGTTTAATCATGCCCTCCAGCGTCGGTTTAAGCTTCAGGGTAAGGGTGTCACTGTCAGATGAAATCGTTCCACCGGCGGCTTTAACGCGTTTGATCATTTTGTCTCTCAATGTAACGGATTCATGCAGCAGGTCTTCAAATCGATATGGATCAAATTCCACATTGGTAAGGGTAGAAAACATGGCCATACAAGTAAATTGATTGGTTTCAGGATCACTGATATTGACTTTTCTGCCGGCAACTGCGGCAATTGAAATCCCTTTAAGGGTGTGAATGAGAAAATCCTGAAGTGCTGCAACATCAGCGGTTTTCCCACACACACCGACTATGGTGCATCCTTTACCGCCCATGGTCTGTTCGCACTGGTAGCAGAACATGGCCTTGCTTTTTTTATTTGTAGCGCCAAAAACCTTATTGGCAGAGAGAATAGAGGGAAGGAAAGTCGAGGCTGCGATTCCCATGGTGCTTTTTTTTATGAAGTTTCTTCTGGATACGGTTTTTTTCTTCAATGCAAATCTCCTTTATTAGTGGTTCAAATAATTATCTTGAATGATTTCTATAAAAGAGATTATGCAGGAAAAATGAAAAAAAACCTTGATCCAGATCAAGTTAGTTCATTTTTATTCAATAATGTCCGGTCAGGTTTTTACCTGGTTGAACTTTTATTGTTTTTTGACAATATTGTCCTTGTTTGGATCGGGAACTGCCTTTCAAGCGTTGAATAATTATTTCAAACGGGAATTGGTAATTCTCGAACCTTTTTGGATGAAAATATACCAATGCCCCCAAGAATTTAACGGTTTAAAAAACGAAGAGTTGTTAGAAGATAAATCTGCAGGCATTCAACCAACTCATCAATCTGTACATATTCATCTGTCTGGTGTGGTACATGCCTTGGGCCAGGACCGTTGACCAGGGAGGGAATCCCTTTTAAATCTCTTAAAAATGTGCCGTCAGTAGCTCCTGGAACGCCGTTGTATACAGGCTCTTTTCCGGTGACGTCTCTGTATGCTTTTGCGGCAATCCTTACAATGGGCTCATCTTTTTCCATACTGACCACTGGTTTATCAGCGATAAAGTTAATTTGCGCATCAAAATCAGGATCACCGGCAGCCAGCCGGTCCAAGATTTTTTGTAGCTGGACCTTGATTTTTTCATGATCCTGACCAGGAATGGTTCTAATATCCAAATACGCCATGGATTCGGCAGGCATGACATTCAACTGGGCCGGTTCGCCAGGCGGAGGCGACTGCACCACGGTAAATGTCACGGACGGCCATCCTAAATATTCATCCTTGCCATGCTTTTGGATTTGTTCTTTTTCAAAGTCCTCAAAGGCCAAGATGATCCTTGCCATGCGGGTGTTGGGGTTAATCCCCGTTAGCGGCATGGCGCCGTGGGCCATTTTGCCTTTCACCTTAATAATGGCCCGCAAAGCTCCTTTCATACTGATGCAGAGCTGATTCTCCTCAGGTTCCGACACCAGGCAGGCATCTACATCATCTGCATGTCCTTTTTTGATATAATCCTGGATTCCCAGCATCAGGTCTTCTTCATCACAGACAATACCCAGCCGCATTTTGCCTTTATAATCAACCCCTGATTCCAGGATAGCTTTGACGGTCAGCAGATTCACCGCAACACCTGCTTTCATGTCACAGGATCCTCGACCATATATTTTTCCATTATGGATCTGGGCTCCAAAAGGGTCATGCTGCCAGAGATCTCGATTGCCCTCTGAAACCACATCTGTGTGACCTTCAAACATCAGGCAGGGACCCTTTTTACCGGAATCCACCGTGACGATGATGTTTTCCCGGCCTGGGATCACTTCCTCAATCAGCGGTTCGACATTGAGCTCCCTGCGAATCCACTCGGCAATAAACCGGACTACTTTTGCTTCTGTATTCCCTGTTTCCGGACGAATTACAGAATCAATCCTGATCAAATCCTGGGTTAAGCAAACCAGTTCATCCTTGTTGATAAAACTGAGTAATCTTTCTTCTGTCTCGTTAATCATAAAACACCTATCCTTTCCATGGTTATAATCAAGCTAAACCAGGACAGTATTGATGAATATCGGGCAAAGGATAACCTATTGTGATTCTGAAAAAATACGTTTTTGAAAAATAATATAAATAAATGGAATCATTTAAAAGCAAATCGATTTTGTATCAACCGGCTTATTATCCTCAAAGAGTAGAAATGGCTATACGCTTATCGGAACGTTATTTTACGATTTGCTATAACCGATCATATTTTTTAATTCGGTCACCGTCTCTTCCGACATGCTGAAAGAGTGCTCTTTGGCGGGAAAAGTCTGGTTGGTAACGTCGTCTTTATATTCTTTCATGGCATTGATAATCGTTGGCCTGATCTTTGTGTATTGTTTGACAAACTTAGGAACAAATTTATCAAACAGTCCGATCATATCATGGGTGACAAGCACCTGACCATCTACATTGTTTCCTGCCCCGATGCCGATAACCGGTACACTAACGGTTTCTGCAATGATTTTTCCAAGGGGGGCCGGAACCGCTTCAAGGATCATGGAAAAAACGCCGGCATCTTCCAATGCTTTGGCATCATCAACAATCCGTTTGGCTGCTTTGGCATCTTTTCCCTGCATTTTAAATCCGCCTAGGGCGCTGGCCGTTTGTGGCGTGAGTCCGATATGTCCCTGAACAGGGATTCCAGCCTTGACAATGGCTTCAATAGTAGGAGCAAAGTCAACGCCGCCTTCAAGCTTGACTACATCACAACCGCCTTCCTTCATCAGCCGACCGGCATTGACGATGGCTTCACGGATAGATGTGTTGTAACTCATAAAAGGCATGTCACCGACAATCAGAGGGCTTTTGCATCCTCGAACCACGGCCTTGATATGATGGATCATGTGCTCCATGGTGACTTCCACCGTACCGTCAAGCCCCATAACTACCATCCCCAAAGAGTCTCCTACAAGGACGATGTCAACACCGGCTTCATCTGCCATTAATCCGAACGGATAGTCATAAGCCGTAACCATCACAAGTTTTCTGTTATCTTTTTTTGCCTGTTTAATATCATTGATTGTCACTTTTTTATTGCCCATTATTCTTTGTCTCCTTATTTATAGTTATCCTGCATTGTTTTAATCAGTGCTGTTAATGTCTTGTTTACGGGAACTGCTATTTTTTTGTCTTTGGCAAGATGAACAACAGCGCCATTGATTGCATCAATTTCAGTTGGCCGCTGATGATCAACATCCTGACCCATGGATGACCGGTTTGGGCCGGTGGCCTCGGCAACTGTAAATACCTGCTCAGCTATATCATCCGGCAGTTTTACGCCATGGGCCAGCGCCACATCACAGGCTTCTGTAACAGCAGCCCGTACAAGTTCTCCTGTGGGAGGATGATCAACAATTTTGCCGTTTTTTATCCCGGTCAGAGCTGTAATGGCATTGATCCCCACATTGATGATCAGTTTTTTCCATACAATCAAATGGATATTATTCTCTATTTTGGTATCTATACCTGCGTTGTTAAAAATATTTTGAATGTCTTCGAGATCTGTATTTCCTTGGTTTGACCACATACCGATCAGGGTAGGCCCGATTCCGGCATGGCGAATGAGTCCCGGGCCCAGAATGGTTGCTCCGTGAGAGGTTGTTCCGGCAATAACCTTTTCAGGATTTATTATCTGTGAAATGATATCGGCATTGCCCATTCCATTTTGAAGGGTGAGCACTTTTCCTTTGTCATTTAAGCATTTTTGTGCATCAGCCGCAGCCTGCTGTGTCTGTGTGGATTTGACGAAAATAATAACCAGGTCAGATCCTTGTCCGTCTTGTATATTGTTTGAGGCTTTAATATCTATGTTGTTTATTTTCCCATCAGATTCAACACCAAGCCCCTGGGAATTGATGGTATCAATATGGTCCTGCCATATGTCAATGAGCAGAACGTTTTGCCCTGACTGAGCCAAAAGCGACCCGAAAAGACTTCCCATTGCACCTGCACCAATAATTGTAATTTTCATAATTTTCCTTCAAAGCTGAGAGTTTTCAAAATTGTTTTATGGTAACTCCGCTATTAAAATTGGAGTGGTTAATCCATTGGTTTCAGGGAAATTCGCCTTTATCCTCCGCTCTTTAATTATTTATCCGTATCAGTCACGATCACAAGGCATTCACTCCTGGCTTTCCCGATATTTCTCACCCGATGGGGAGTAGATGGATCAAAATGAACTGTATCACCGGCTTCTAACGGGATTGTTTTTTTACCGTATACAAATTCAATTTTACCTTTTAGTACAAATAAAAATTCTTCGCCAGGATGTTCATAGAGTTTTGTTGGAGTTTCGTTGATAACAGGGTATTTAACAATGAATGGTTCCATGACCTTGTTAGATCTCAGGCCGGACAATGAAAAATAGTTCAACTCTGCCGTCGCCTCTCTTTTGTTTACCTGTTTGCGTTCGTTTTTTAAGGTTATGGCAAATTTTTCATCATCTTTTTGTTCGCCTTCATCAAAAAAGATACCTATGGGGACTTCAAGGCCATGTGCTATTTTTGCCAAGGTACCGATGGGCGGAGAGACCTGATAATTTTCTATCCTGGAGAGCAGGCTCTTGGAAAGCTCGGTTAGCTCGCCTAATTGATTTAAAGTGTAGCCTTTATTTTTTCTTAATTCTA
>JAAEMC010000901.1 GCA_024225895.1 Desulfobacteraceae bacterium
ACCTTGCAGATTCTGGCCAGGGCAAAGAAACTTTCAAATCAAACAAAAGGAAATGTCTGTGCCGTTGTCTTAGGCAGCAAGGTGGATGAATATGTGAAAGAATATATTGCCCATGGAGCAGACAAGGTATATGTGATGGATCATCAAAGGCTTGCCAATTACTCTGTTGAGACCTTCACCTGGCTGATGACGGGCCTGGCAGAAAAATTTAAACCTGAAACCATATTGATTGGGGCTACACGTTTTGGCCAGGAGTTTGCCCCTCGGGTGGCGAAAAAGCTGGGAACAGGACTGACAGCAGATTGTATAGATCTTGAAATTGATGGCAAGGGCCGCCTGGTTCAGATTGCCCCCTCATTTGGCGGCAATTTGATTGCCAAAATCATTACTCCCGATCACCGCCCCCAGATGGCCACGGTCAGACCAGGTACTTTTCAGGAACTTGTCCATGATAATAATGCCAAGGGGAAAATTATCCCCATTCCACTATATAAGCATATTCCCGAAGATAAAATCCAACTGATTGAATCCAGGCATCAACCTCCCAAAAAGCAGAAAATAGAAAATGCAGACATCGTCATTACAGGCGGCAGGGGAATGGGCAGCAAAGGCAAATTTAAAAAACTTTTTGATTTGGCCAAATTGATGAATGCCGAAGTCGGAGCAACCAGGCCTGTTGTTTATGCGGATTGGATCAGCCATGATGCCCTGGTGGGGCAGGCAGGCAAAAACATCAAGCCTAAGGTTTTGTTTTCTTTTGGCGTCAGTGGCGCTATTCAGCATACAGCCGCCATCACAGATGCAAATTTTATTATTGCAATAAACAAGAATCCCAATGCTTTCATGATGAAGATGGCGGATGTGGCCATCACAGCAGATGCCAACCAGGTTTGCCTGGGAATTATCCGGGCACTTAAAGAAAAAATCCGCGATTAAATGTGAATATCCAGGCTCATGTTTTCCCGGACTTTACACAGCTCAAGCTCCTGACGAAGTGCCTTCCAGAAAGGGTCTTCCCTTGAAAAAATAGCTGCTTCAATTTTGGCTTGGGTCTTAGGAAAATGGTTTTGCAAAATTTTTTGGACATTCCTACCATTTTTATGAGACCGGTCTAAAATGCTTAATCCATAAATCCAGATATGTTCGCTCTCAGGCCAAAGCAGCTTTACCAGGGAGGGTGCGTTTGTGATATAGGGGATCACCGGGCAAATCATGACAGTGGTTCTGATTTTGTTTTCCTTTAATGTTTTTAATGCATTAAACCGTGTCTGGAAGCTTTTTGTACAGCCTTCAAAAATTCTTCTGTCCCTATTGTCATTAAAAGCAAATGAGATGCTCACCGAAGGGTTTTCCATCTTTTTTAAAATATCCATGTCCCGCAGGACCAAGTCAGATTTAGTCAGGATGCTGGCAGAAAATCCTTTTTCCATTAAAAGCTTTAAAATTTTACGGGTATATCCATGTTTTTCTTCCGCCGGCTGGTAAGGATCTGTATGCCATCCCATATAAATGGTCTGGGGCTGGATCGCTGATAGTTCATGGAAAAGCCTGTCTAAAAGATCCGGGTGCACAAGGATTTCCCGGGTCCAATTGGTCCTGGCATTGGGGAGCACATAACAATAATAACAATTATGTTCGCAACCCATATAGGGGTCTATCTGATAATTGAAATTTTCAAGGCTGCAACTCGAAAGTGTCGGGCAGTCAGGGTTTGGTGTGATTTTCATGCTCACGTCCTTTGGTTCCTTGCGGTTTTCACGGCCTTCCAAAATGATTTGTAAAAAAAACTTTTGCTGTCCAGGGAACAGAGCTGCTCAAACATGGGCTTTGTAACCGTAAAGGCAAGGGTGTCATAGGGAAGATAGGATCGCATCGCAATATCGGTTCCACTGATCATAGCTTGTGGCCTGGTAAAATCATTGAACACGGCAGCAAGCTGGCCGCAGCCTGATCCCCATATGGCGGCAACCGCCGAATTCTTCGCACCTGATGTTTGATATTCGGCACCCGTGATGAGCAGGCTTAACTGGTCTGGTTTTACAAAAAAGGTGATAGTTTTCAGAAAGGAGTATTGCGACGGTTTCAACGGTCCGATTACTACATGATCATATTCTCCTTGAAAAGGGGGTTGGCTTTCAAGCCACCGGCAGATCAAATCCGGTGATGCCTTAAGCCCTTCTTGTCCGGCAAGATATTGGGCCATGGATTCCCTGGGAACGGACGGCTTATTGCAAAGCCAGTATCCGATACCAGGGCAGCCCATGCTGGAGCTGCTTTTTTTTGTTATAAGGGTGCTCTTTCCCTTGAGCCAGTCTGGATAGGATGAGAATAAGCAGAAATTCGGACGGGTTAAGGATTGGAATTGGTCATTATCCGGTGTGTCGTATAATCCGATAGGTGGTGTTGTGATTTGGGCTGTTTCCAATAAAATGGCTGGATCTGGTTGCACTATATTCTCCTTTTAGGATAAATTTAGGTTTGTATAAATTCAAAAGTTAATCATTGTTTGTTTGAATGTTTTCAATTTCTTCTGCCCAATAGACCCATCTGGAGCCATCCTTATGGGTTGGCAGTTCAGCAAAATAACCTTGTTCATCAAGCACTTCTCGGGCCATTCGGCGAATTTTGCTGTACAAAAAATCTAAGATATCATCAAATTTGTATCCCTTGCTCTCAAGGGAAGTGGCTGAGAATGACGATTCCAGTTCTTGGCGATTTTTCCAGTAAATTTTAGCTACAGCGCTTGCAGCTTTTTTGCAGACCGATTCCATTTGGGCCAGATCCTCTAAAAACAATACCGGGAAATTGGGCTCATAATATTGTTCCACCCGGTAGGTTTTTTTCTCGTTGGGAATAGAAACAGAACGGAGCATATCGCTGTTGACAAGTTCTTTCACATGCTTGTGAATGGCAGGTTGGGACAGGCCTATTTCCCTGGCAAGCTGGGTCACTGTTTTGGGCTGGCAATAGGTTCTATTAAGAATGATTTCCTTGGTTTCGCTGGAGATAAATCCTGAACGGGTGACATGGGACCACGGGTCTCGGACCGTATCATTCAAGCGGGATACACAGTCGCAGGCAAATTGAAGAATTCGCCCGGGGTTTGAGGTGTTTTTATTTTCAGTCATTGATATCCTCCTTATTTATTAAGTTTATAACTTATTAGTTATAATGTGAGCATAATAGTACCAGATGTCAATGCCTTCCAAATTTTTTCTAAAATATCAAAGGATTTGCATACTTTATGGTATTGACTTACTAGGGTTTAGAACTTAGAATATAAACCTGAAAAATAAAAAGAAGCGACCTCCAAAATATAAGCAGTTAAGGAACCATTTGCGAACTAGCAGCTAACCTAAATTATTAAAATCATGAAAACGGGTTGAACAGATAGACTTGGGTCTCGCCCCGTCTCACATAAACATGGAATCTTACCTTACGATGAATCATTTACTAAAAAAACTTTTAAAAGAATATGAAACCCAGGGAGTTGAGCTGCAGTTAAAGGCGAAATTTGTTCTGTTGATGATCCTTTGCGCCATTGGTATCATTATTCTTAGCATCATCTACAACGTATGTCTTACAGGCTTGCGCTCAATCCTTCTTTATCCTCAAAGCATTGGTCTTGGTGTTATGCTGATTTCATTTCTATTGCTGATCAAAGGGTATTATCAAATTACCATCCACCTCATTTTTATTATCTGTTTTAGTGTAGCCTGGACTGTTTTATTTGGTGAGGCCGCAAACTCTTTGCTCATCAAGATGGATACCATTGTTTATATTACCGGCATTCTTGCAGCAACACCTTTGATGCTCTTTAATAACCGAAAACCAATGGTGGTTTATTTCTTAATTAATTTTCTTATTTTCGCAGGTTTTGTGTACCATATTCATTTGACTACAGATATTTCCAATTCAGAATTGCTGGATTATTTTTTTGACAATGCC
>JAAEMC010000902.1 GCA_024225895.1 Desulfobacteraceae bacterium
CTGAACGAGACAGGGCAATCGCATGTATCTTTTCCACATTAATAATTTTAAGCAGTTAGGATTTTGAGGTAAACGCAAGTGAAGAGTGAGCGAATCCTTTCTTGACTTCACCCACTGTATTACCTATTTTTGATGAACAGGCGGATCCGCGGGGTCCAACTCTTAATTTTTCAAGGCACACATTGAAAAAATCAGATCATAATAAGCTGGTATAAATGCCCAAAAAGAAAAAAAAGAAACGCCATACCCCTAAAAAAATTTCAAAGCTCAAAAAAGCAACAGGACATCCCAAAGATCTGTCCCAAACCATTCAATTGGCATTGACCCATCATAAGGCAGGTGACCTGGTACAGGCAGAACAGCTATATAAAAAGGTGCTGGCCAAAGATCCCGGCCATGCAGATGCCAATCACTTTCTGGGTGTCATTGCCAAAGATGTGGGCAAATATGACATCGCGGTTCAATTAATTAAAAAATCATTGGATTCAAACCCGTCAAATGCAAATGCCCATTATAACCTGGGCGGTACATATGAAGGTTTAGGACGGCTGGATGATGCGATTTCCAGCTATAAGAGAGCCCTTTCGCTAAAGCCTGATTTTGCACAGGCCCATAACAACCTTGGAAATATATTCAATAAGACCGGACAGACCAATGAAGCGGTTTCAGCCTATAAAAAAGCTCTTGCAATCAATCCCCGGTTTATTGTGTCGTACAACAACCTGGGAAACGTCCTTCAGGATGACGGTCAAATAGATGAAGCCATTGCCACTTATAAAAAAGCATTGCTCATCGATCCTGAATGTGAAGACCTCTATAACAATCTTGGTATTGCATTGAAAGAAGCCGGACTTCTTGAAGAGGCCATATCCAATTTTAAAATGGCAGTAAATCTTCAACCGAAATTTGTGTCAGCATATATAAACCAGGGAAATGTCTTAAAAGATATAGGGCAATCCGATAAAGCTATTGCTGCATACAAAACAGCTCTATCAATTAGACCGGACGATGCAGACGCCCTCCACAACCTGGGTATAGTGCTGGAAAAAGAGGGTCAGACCAAGGAAGCCATTGATTGTTTTAAAAAAGCCGTTGCTTTTCAACCCGATTATGTCGAAGCACACCGGCATTTATCCAATGCAGTTTTGCACACCCGCTATGATGACCAAATGGCTGCCATGGAATCATTATACCTTGAAAAGAATCTTAGCTCCCCAAAAAAAGCATACCTGGGATTTGCTTTGGGCAAAGCATTTGAGGATATCAAGGCATATGAAAAATCATTTGATTATATTTTTGAGGCAAACCGGCTGAAACGCTCATCCTATCAATATGCTATTTTAGAGGACCAGGATAAATTCAACCAGATTAAACAACGGTTTTTGCCTGATTTTTTTTCCCCGTGCAAAGGAATGGGATGCATGGATGATACTCCCATCTTTATTTTAGGGATGCCAAGATCCGGGACCACTCTTGTGGAACAAATTTTAGCCAGCCACCCCCTTATTTTTGGTGCAGGAGAACTGCATGACCTTTCTTTGGTTGCCCAGAAGCGGCCTTGGATTTGGTCTGCCATGCAATCGGAAGGACAACTGCCCGATACAATTGAACAAGACCTTAAAAATGCAGGGCAGGAATATATTAAAAGAATCCGATCCCATGCCCAAACAACCAAATTTATTACAGATAAAATGCCTCAGAATTTTTTATATATCGGCTGGATAAAAGCAATTCTTCCCAATGCTAAAGTGATTCATTGCACAAGAACCCCCATGGATACCTGCTTTTCCATATATAAAAATCATTTCAGCGCAAAAGACTCCCATAAATATGCCTATGATCTCAAAGAACTGGGTCAATACTACAACCTTTATTTGGATCTGATGGAACACTGGGAAACAACCCTGCCGGGATTCATCCATGAAATTAATTATGAAAAGCTGGTGTCAGACCAGGAAAACCAGACCAGAAAGCTTGTTGAATACTGCCAGGTTCCCTGGAATGATGACTGTCTGTCTTTTCACAAAACCCATCGCCATGTATCAACAGCCAGTGCCCTGCAGGTGAGGCGACCCATATACAAAGATTCAGTTGCCCTTTGGAAGCAGCATGAAGACCGGCTGACACTCTTAAAAAAAATAATTTATAATCAATAAATTATTCCCTTATATCTTCTTTCTTTTTTTATAATTTTTTTCATTGAATTCTTTTTTATTGTTGACATCAAAAAACATTAAGATAATAAACTAACTATAGTTTATAAGGGGATACATATGGATAATATATTTAATAAATATCAGATAAAAAAAGACCGGGTATCGGACAAGATCATTGCCGTTCTGGAAAAGGCGGTTTTAAAAGGAGATCTCAAACAAGGGGATAAACTTCCCACAGAAGAGAAAATCGCAGCCCAGTTTAAAGTATCCAAAGTGGCGGTACGAGAGGCCTTGCGTGAAATGGAGGCCCATGGTCTGATCCGAAAAGAACGCGGAATGTATGGCGGTAATTTTGTTTCTGCACCTGACGTTAAGCGGGTCGGGGATTCCATGATCAGTTGTTTCCAATTCGGTACCTTAACTGAAAAGGAGATTATTGATTTCAGATATGTTTTAGAACCGGTATTGATAAGAAGAGCTGCTCAGTTAAGAACAGATGAAGATCTGGCAGCAATGAAGGCGCATATCGAAGAATGCGAAGAAGATCTTAAGAACGGCACTCCCAGCGTAAAAAAGCACATTGCCTTTCACATCCTCATTGCAAGAGCCTGTCATAATAAATTGTTCTCTTCGGTCATAGAGGCCATTGCCGAAATTTTTGAAGATCTTGCCAAAGGGTGGCAGGAAGATAAAAAGAAAATGCGCGGCGACCTTGATTTCAACTATAAATTTTATGACTGCATCCGGGATGGCAAGGCAGATGAAGCAGAAAAACTGATGAAGGAACATTTTAATCTAACAAAGGTATTCCGGCGCCAGGACAGGGAAAACGAAAAAAATGAAAAAAACTCATAGCAGCTTTTTTATGTGGAGAAAATAATGAACACAGCATTTACAGACGGCCGTGTCTTTATCGGTAACGGGAAAGTGATTGAAGGGGCTACCGTCCTGGTTGAAAATGATAAAATTGCCAGTATCCAAAAAACAAACAAAGACCTGCCGGATGACACACGGATCATTCCAATTGGAAATGATACACTTTTTCCCGGGTTTATAGACTGTCACGTACATCTGGTAATGGATTGCAGCCCAGACCCCCTAACATCCGTTTCCGGACAATCAGACACCATCACTGTCATCAAATCTGTAAATAATGCCTGGCAAACCCTGAAAGGTGGAGTAACAACCGTTCGGGATATGGGCGGCATGAATGGAATCGATCTGGACCTTAAACAAGCTATTGAAACCGGTCTGATTCAAGGCCCCAGGATGCGGGTAGCAGGCAAACTCATCTGTATGACCGGCGGACATGGCTGGCCCATTGGGCGGGAAGCTGACGGCCCTGATGATGTAAGGCGTGCGGCACGGGAACAAATAAAAGCCGGGGCTGATCTTATTAAACTCATGGCCACGGGCGGCGTTTTAACACCTTCGGTTCAGCCGGGCAGTGCACAACTTACCTATGAAGAATTAAAGGCAGGTGTGGAAGAGGCCCATAAAGCAGAAAAAAAGACCGGCACCCATGCCATGGGAAGTGATGGGATTTTAAATGCCCTGAAAGCCGGCATTGACTCAATTGAACATGGCATTTACCTGACCGATGAAATTATTGCCATAATGAAAGAAAAACATGTTTTTTACATTCCCACCATCGCAGCATTATTTAACATTGAAACAAACGGGGTTCCGGCGGGTATCCCGGCCTGGGCTGTAGAAAAAAGCCTTGCGGTTGCTCCCCACCACAGAAACAGCATAAAACAAGCGCATAAGGCCGGTGTTCCCATTGCCATGGGAACGGATGCCGGAACCCCTTTTAATTTTCACGGAAAAAACCGAATAGAAATTCCCTTGCTGGTCAGGCATGGGTTGTCTCCCATGGAAGCATTGATAGCCGCAACAAAAACGGCGTCACAGGTCCTTGGAATGGAAAATGAAATCGGTACCATTGAAGTCCAAAAGAAAGCGGACCTGGTCCTGGTTAAAGGTAATCCCATAGATGACATTGATATTTTATTTAAACCCGATGTCATTGTTCAGGTCATGAAGGATGGTCAACTCATAGAGCAAATCGCAGAATAACGTTCC
The DNA here is from genome assembly GCA_024225895.1 of Desulfobacteraceae bacterium. GTDB lineage: Bacteria > Desulfobacterota > Desulfobacteria > Desulfobacterales > Desulfobacteraceae > JAAEMC01. The sequence continues at coordinate 4,242 of JAAEMC010000902.1, forward strand.
GATAAGCGTATAGCCATTTCTCTTTCTTAAGGATAGAAATCGGTTGATACAAAATTGATTTGCTTTTGAATGATTCCATTAATTTATGTTGCTTTTCGGAACGTATTTTTGGGAATCACTATAGAGGATAAATTATAACACCTTAAAAACAAAGGAGATGTGGAAATGAGAAAAAATGGGAGATTCAGATTTTTTAGACAATTTTTTACCATTGCCGTCACTGCGGCAATGCTGGTTTTCCTATCTGTACCCGGGACATTTGCCGGACAGATCAAGGAATTAAAAATCGCCATTGGAGTGGATGCTGATACTTTAAATCCCCAGGAACAGACCACCACTTTGTTCCAGAATATCTGTGACCTTATTTTTGACGGTATGTATTTCCAGGACCCTCAAGGCAAACTCCACCCAAGGCTTTTGGAAAAACATACCATATCCGATGACGGCCTGACATGGACACTGCACATTCGAAAAGGGGTAAAATTCAGTGACGGTCTGCCTTTGAATGCCGATGTAATCAAACAGACCTGGGACCGGGTCTTGAATCCCAAGTTAAGGGTGCCTTTACGGTTTGCCATTTCCATGGTCAAAGGGTGTGAAAAAGTTGATGATCACACCGTGAAGTTAAATATGAAATATCCTTTTGCTCCCTTTGATGCCACCATTTCCATGGCTCTTGTATCCCCCATCAGCCCGGCTGCCATTGAAAAATACGGGGATGACGTCCGCCAGCATCCGGTTGGTGCAGGTCCTTACAAGCTAAAAGAATGGGTAAAAGGGGACCGGATTGTACTGGCCCGTAATGAAAACTACTGGGGGAAAGCGCCCACGGTTGACCAGCTCACCTTTAAAATTGTTCCGGAAGCCACCACAAGAGAGGCTATGCTCAGAACCGGCCAAATTGATGTTTGTTATAAACCATTGCCCTCCAATGTGGCTTCATTAAAAAAGTTGAGCAATGTCACTGTGGATATGCCACTGGATACCAGGACCATCTTCATGGGCCTGAACTGCTTGAAAGGTGCTACAACAAATAAAAAAGTCCGCCAGGCATTCAACTATGCCATTGACAAAAAAGCTATCGTCAACCGGATTCTTTTCAATACGGCCCAACCCATGGACGGCCCGGTATCTCCCAAAGTATTCGGTTATGCTAAAATGGATTACCAGTATGACTACAACCCGGAAAAAGCCAAACAATTGTTAAAAGAAGCCAAGTTTGACTTTTCAAAAACAATCAACATGCGGACCCCGAACGGCCGGTATCTTTTTGACAAGCAGGTGGCAGAAGTGGTCCAGGCCCAACTCCAGGCCATTGGAGTTAAAGTGGAACTTCGGACCTATGACTGGCCCACTTATGTGGCAGGTCTCTTAAAACCCATTGAAGAAACCGAACTGGAAGTATTCCTATTGGGCTGGGGCCCGCTGTTTTTAGATGCGGATATGGCCCTTTACGGACAGTTTACTTCTGAAGTCAACCCGCCCAAAGGACTGGGTTCTTCTTTTTATACCAATGCTGCCTATGACGAAATCATGAAGGAGTCCAGAAAAGCTCAGGATCCCAATAAAAGATTTGATCTGCTCAAAGAGGCATCATCCATTATCTGGGAAGACTGCCCCTGGATCTGGCTCCATGTTGAAAAATTTGTTCTGGCCTATTCCAGCAATATCAAAGGCATGGTGGTAACACCCACGGAGAAATTTTATCCAAACCACATAACCATGGAATAAGCTAAACGGCCATGATCAATTTTTTGCTAAAACGTTTATTATCCATTATCCCGGTTCTCCTGGGGATCTCCCTGCTGCTCTTTTTCATGCTCAGGATGCTCCCCGGGGATCCGGCCCAGGTACTGGCAGGCCAGATGGCTTCGCCAGAGGATATCGAGATGATCCGGACTCAACTTGGTCTGGATCAGCCGGTTTATATCCAGTATGCGGCTTTTTTAAAGCGGCTGGTCCACCTTGACCTGGGACGATCGGCCCGCACCCAAAACCCGGTAACCCAGGAGATATGGGCACGGTTGCCCAACACCATTCTTCTGGCGCTGTGTGCTATAACCCTGGCTTGCGCCTTTGGCATACCTGCCGGGATTATTGCAGCGGTCCGGCCTTATTCATGGGTGGATTATCTTGTTACCCTTGCCTCTCTTATCGGCATTTCCATGCCTGTTTTCTGGCTGGGTATCATGATGATGATTCTATTTTCCATGACGCTGAACTGGCTGCCTGCCGGTGGTATCGGCACGTGGAAGCACCTGATCATGCCTTCTTTTACCCTTGCCGCTTTTGTGGTGGCCTTTATTGCCAGGATGACCCGGTCCAGCATGCTGGAAGTGTTGTCCCAGGATTATGTCACCACTGCCCGGTCCAAGGGATTACAAGAAAATTTAATAATTGTTAAACATGCCCTGAAAAATGCCCTGATCCCCATTATTACTGTGGTGGGGCTTCAGTTCGGCATGCTTTTAGGCGGGGCGGTTTTAACTGAAACCGTTTTTGCCTGGCCAGGAATAGGCCGTCTGATTGTGGACTCAATCCTGGCTCGTGATTATGCAATGATCCAGGGCACAATACTAATTTTCGGACTGCTTTACACCCTTATCAACCTCTTGGTTGACTTGATTTATGCATTTGTGGATCCAAGAATTCGCTATGAATGATACAGCTATCAACACCAAAGATAATAATACGGATACGACTCAAGATTTAGTCACATCCGGCAGCCGGAGCTGGGCCAAGCTCAAACGAAACAAAGCCGCGTTGGTGGGAGGCCTTTTCCTGCTAATCTATATTGGGTGTGCCTTTGGTGCGCCGCTTCTGTTTAAGGGAAACCCATCGGCACCGGATCTTTTTAATTCCCTTCGCCCGCCCTGCGCAGAGCATTGGCTGGGAACCGATGAACTGGGCCGGTCCATTCTTGGCCGGATTCTTTATGGAGCCAGGATTTCATTGATGATCGCCGTGGGTGTGGTGGGAGTCGGGCTTTTGATTGGGGTGCCTGTCGGCTTGATATCCGGCTATTATGGCGGAAAAACCGATTTTGTCATCCAGCGGTTCACAGATATGTTTCTGGCATTTCCAGGATTTCTTCTTGCCCTGGCTCTTGTTGCCATACTTGGGGTGGGACTGAAAAATACCGTAATTTCTATTGGCATCAGTATGATTCCTTTATATGTGAGGCTAGTAAGAGGGTGCGTATTGACGGTGCGAGAAGAGGTCTATGTGGAAGCGGCCAGGGCCAGCGGAACAAAAGATCATTATATCATTATACGCCACATCCTGCCCAATGTTCTGGCTCCCATAACAGTCCATACCAGCCTGAGTATGGGAACGGCTATTTTATTTGCAGCCGGCTTGGGATTTCTGGGGATCGGGGTTCAACCACCCACCCCTGAATGGGGATCCATGCTTGGATCTGCCAGGGCCTATATGATGGGCACCCCCCATGTGGCTACCTTTCCCGGGGTTGCCATCTTTTTTGCGGTTTTAAGCTTTAACCTTTTGGGAGATGGTCTAAGGGACGCCTTTGATCCAAGGAGCAAGATATGAAAGCAGATTTGCCTGCTCTTCTCTCCATTAAAGGGCTGACAACAAGTTTTCATACCCATGACGGCACTATCCATGCCGTTAACGGGGTGGATTTTGATGTCCAGCCCGGGGAAACGCTGGGGCTTGTAGGGGAAAGCGGCTGCGGAAAAAGTGTTACATCCCTTTCTGTGTTGGGACTTTTAAACCCTGCCATGAGCACCGTCAAAGGCTGCGTGGAGTTTGACGGCAGAAATCTGCTTGAGCTGCCCCCTGAAGAAATGCGATTGTTACGTGGCGGAACCATTTCCATGATTTTCCAGGAACCCATGACATCGTTGAATCCCATTTTAACCATTGGTGAACAGATTGCCGAAAGCCTGCGCCTACATGAAAAATTGAATCATAATACAGCCTGGCAAAAAGCAGTTGAGATGTTGAAAATTGTACAGATTCCCTCCCCTGATGTCCGTGCCGGTCAATATCCGCACAAACTGTCCGGCGGGATGAGGCAGCGGGCCATGATCGCCATGGCCTTAGCGTGCAACCCCCGCCTTATTTTTGCGGATGAACCTACCACTGCACTGGATGTAACCATCCAGGCCCAGATTTTAAAGCTTCTCAACCATCTGAAGAAAGGATCCAACACCTCTATTGTCCTGATCACCCATGACCTGGGGGTAGTGGCTCAAATGGCCAGCCGGGTTGTGGTTATGTATGCCGGAAGGGTGGTGGAAGAAGCACCGGTGGTGCCCTTGTTTCATGATGCCCGCCATCCGTATACCCAAGGCTTGTTAAAATCCGTGCCGGTTCTGAAAAAGGACAAGCAAACAAGACTCAATGAGATTCCCGGTATTGTACCCAATATGTTAAACATGCCCCAGGGATGCAGTTTTCATCCCCGGTGTGAAAATACCATGGGCATTTGCCAAAAAGAGATGCCGCCCATGATTCATTTTGGTGAAAACCGGCGGGTGGCCTGCTGGTTAGCGGATAAAACATTGAAAGAGACAAAAGGCCTCAAACAAAAAAATGCCATGGTGCAGCCATGATTGCGGATCACAAAGGATATGAGACACCATGCCTGTATTAGAAGTTGAAAATTTAAAAAAATACTATCCTGTGAAAAAAGGTTTTTTCAAAAAAACCGTTAACCATGTAAAGGCAGTGGACGGAGTAAGCTTTCACCTGGATTCCGGAGAGACTTTGGGACTTGTTGGCGAAAGCGGATGCGGAAAAACAACCGTGGGCAGGTCCATCTTAAGACTTACCCCACCCACAGCCGGAAAAGTGACCTTCAAGGGACAGGACCTTGACAAAATGGGTAAAGAGAGCCTGCGAAAAATCAGAACTTCGTTCCAAGTTATTTTCCAGGACCCCTTTTCCTCTTTAAATCCGCGGATGAATGTGGGGCAGATCATAGCCGAACCCATTAAAAATTTTAAAAACCTTTCCAGAACAAAAATCAAAGAACGGGTCGCCCAGCTAATGACGAAGGTGGGGTTGCGGCCGATGCAGATGGGACGGTACCCCCATGAGTTTTCCGGAGGCCAGCGCCAGCGCATCGGCATTGCAAGGGCTCTGGCACTTAATCCGGATGTCATTATTTGTGATGAGGCAGTATCTGCTCTGGATGTATCCATCCAGGCCCAGATCATCAATCTGCTCAAAGACCTCCAGGAAGAGATGAACCTGGCCTATCTCTTTATAGCCCATGATTTAAGTGTGGTAAAA
>JAAEMC010000903.1 GCA_024225895.1 Desulfobacteraceae bacterium
AATTGATCCAGTTTCTTGATTTGTTGGTTGGTTGTAAAATTCACTCTGGAATTTTTTGATTCTTTCAATGGTTCTTTCCGGCATAATTTCTTTTCCACATCGGTCGCATTTGTAAATTCTTAGATTGGTCAGCTCAACTTGATCAATTCCGAATATATTGAAAGTTTTGTTTATATCTATAGGCTTAAATTTACCTTTGCCTTTGCATGCAATACACGTAATCATATAGTTTCCTTAAAAACCAAAGAGCAGAAAACATCAGATGGTTTAATTTTGTTTTTCAAATATTGATTTCCTTACTGTTGTAGGTGTATCTTCCGGCTTTGACGCATTTTTTGGGACATAGATAAACGTTTCTTAATATCTGGAGGTCTGTCAGAATGAATTTTTTTTTGCATTTGTGGCATTGAAGGTTGAATTTTCCGTCTTCTTTTTTGGCGGATTGAAGTTTTGCGCCTTTCCTGTTGCAGATTTCCATAAGCCGTTTTTGTTTGTCTTTTTGGGTCATTCTTTTACCGTATATGGATTTTGAAAAGAACCTTGTCTCATAATACCGGCCTCTTTTTTTGCAGATAGGGCACCATCGGTCTTTCCCAAGGCTTTTGTGGGATGCTACAAACACATCATTAAATTTGCAGGACAAAATAAATTTGTCGTTAACCGAAGGAGTTTTTTCTTGGGAAAACTCAGAAAATTGTATGATCTTACCTTTTTTGTCGCTGATGATTTTCATTGATCTTTCCCACAAGCGGGCGTCTTTTCTGACATTGATTGTTGCTTCCCGGCATTCAGGGCATCCGGTTAGTTTTGATCAAGTTTCTTCTCGGACCAAATCAAGTCATTGAATTTATTTGGAATGTTTTGACTTTTACCCCTCCTATTTGATCTTAGGCCACTCTTTTTGACCCTAAAAACATGGTTTTAAGAAATATGAGCTCCTTTGCTTGTTGAAATCAATGTTTTAATGCTAAAATATAAACATGGCACGGGCGAACAGGCATTATATTCCAAATTGCATCTGGCATATCACACAAAGATGCCATAGAAGAGATTTTCTCTTAAAATTTCACAAGGATAAGCAGAACTGGCTCAAATGGCTGTTTGAAGCAAAAAAGCGCTTTGGACTCTGTATTTTGAATTATTCAATCACTTCAAATCATATACACCTCCTGGTCTTTGGTAGCAAAAAAAATATCATTTCTAAAAGCATTCAATTGGTGGCAGGCAGAACAGCCAGGGACTACAACCTGAGAAAAAAGAGAAAAGGTGCTTTCTGGGAAGACCGGTATCATGCAACAGCAGTGCAGAGCGGCCTTCATCTTTTAAGGTGCCTTGTTTACATAGACATGAATATGGTAAGAACCGGTGTTGTAACCCATCCCTCAGACTGGGCATTTTGCGGTTATAATGAAATACTGAAACCTTCCCAAAGATATACCCTGATTGATTTCAACCACCTGATTTCCTTTTGTGGATATACAGATCATGATTCCTTCCGGGAGAGTTACAAATCTTTAATTGACCAGGAAATTAAAAACAAGCATTTTAAACGGAACCCGGTCTGGACGGAAAGTATAGCCTGCGGCAATCTGGAATTCATCGAGAAGATAAAAGACTTGTTTGGAGCGCTTGCCCGGGGAAGGGATGTCAGGCTGTTATCTCACGATACTTATATGGTCCGGGAGGATACTGAACCTTACAATGCTATTTTTGATACCCAAAAGGTAGCTTTAAACCTAAAAAATAGTCAATTTTTTAAAGAATTTCTTTAAATTTCAAATGGTTGGTTTGGTCCGTCAAAACATTTCCCTATCTTTTTGCTTATGTAGGCAATAATCCGGTTAATTTTGTGGATCCGTTTGGACTTGATTCTATTGCTCAAGATATTAGCAATCCGGCAACATGGGTTGGGATCTTTCTTATAGTTACCTGGCATTATCTAACAGATAATGACAAACAGGATGCTCCTACATACGAATCAACAAGGGGATCTTCAGATCCATCATGGACAGCGGATTATAAACAACACAATCCTGGAAGATATCCTAACGGTGGGTGCAAACCTTGTCAAAGTGATAGTCCGACTTGGAACACTCCTGGTCAGGATAATTGTAAAGGTCATCAAATAGTGTACAATCAAAATCCAGAGACTTGTGAATGCTACCCAACAAGAACTCATAATTAATAAGGCTAATATACTATGAAAGATATTTCTCACC
>JAAEMC010000904.1 GCA_024225895.1 Desulfobacteraceae bacterium
AAGTCTTTTTTAATGTCTGCAAAGTTATTAACGTGTAATTCTGATTTCTTTTGTAGGTCAATATCGTTTTTGCAGACCGGGCATTTTCCTTTCTGCAATATCCACCGTTTTCGCTTTTTGATTGAGCATTTAATGCTTTGTAATTGTGACCAACGTTTTTCGAAATAGATTTCCTGTTCTTTATCATAGGGATTTGTTTCTTTTCTGATCTTTTTGTGTCTGATGATATCAATTTTTGCTATTCTCTTTAGCAGATAATCCTTACCTGCGAAGTTCCATATTGTGTTTCCTATAGTTTTAAAATATTTCCTTTTGACCCATTTGGTACTTTTTTCCGGGTGCCTTCTTTTTGCCCAGTGCCATATGCGGTAGAATGTGTAGCTGTCTATATCTGAGAATATTTTCTTACTACATACATGCCTGTAGTAGTTACCCCATCCTCTGATTACAGGGTTGAGTTTTCCAATGAGTGAGTCCTGTGTTGATGCTTTGTTTTTGCTGATAATTGTTTTAATTTTCCTTTTGATTTCTTTAATACTGTCCTTGCTGGGTTTGATAATGAGTTTTCCGTTGTATTTCCTGATGTTGAATCCCAGGAAGTCAAATCCTGAATCAATGTGAGTGATTTTTGTCTTTTCTTTTGATAAGACAAGACCTCTTTCTTGTAAGAAGTTTTCAATAATAGGCTGTATTTCGTTTTCCAACAGTTCTTTACTTTTACCTGTTATGATAAAGTCATCTGCGTAACGGACAAAATTAACTTTTTGATTGAAGTACTTTTCTTTCAGTTTCCGTTCAATTCCATCAAGTACCATGTTTGCTATGACAGGTGAGATTATTCCTCCCTGCGGAGTTCCTTCTTCTGTGGGATACAGTCGCTTTTTGTAGATAAATCCCGATTTGAGCCATTTCCCCAGCACTTTTTTGTCTGTGGGAATATTGTTAAGTATCCATTCATGACTGATATTATCGAAGCATCCCTTGATGTCTCCTTCCAGTATCCAGGCCGCATGATTTTTCATTGAGAGCGATTTAAAACATTGTTCAATAGCATCTGCTGTTGATCTGTAGGGTCTAAAACCATATGAGTTTTGATCTGCCGAATGTTCGGCTACCGGTTCCAGTGCTAATAGATGAAGCGCCTGTATTGCCCTATCTTTCATTGTGGGTATTCCCAAAGGGCGTTTTTTTCCGTTTGATTTTTTGATAAAGTGACGTTTAAGCGGGAGTGGTTTGTAATTCTTAGTGTTTTGAATATCTATCACCGCTTTCCATTTTGCTCTTGGTGTTTCCCAGATTCTTCTGTCAACTCCCGATGTTCTTTTTCCTTTGTTGGAAGTGACCTTTTTGACACTTACCAGCGTTCCATAAAAGGATTTTCTTAAGAGTCTTTGTAATTTCTTTGCTTTCCGTAACTTTCCTTCGTTCAAGTATTTCACAATACGAGTCTGTATTTGACGAACTTTAAAATGAGTCCTATCCCAATCGATAGTATTCCATTTTTCTGTTAAAGGTACCGTGTCAGTACAATTTGACATTTCAAGCTTCCTTTACTAACGTCTTGTTTCAGACGATCTTGTGATTTCATACCAATCGGAAGTCAGCACCCTTTCGGGTTGGAGCATAACCCTATCCACCTCATTACAAGATGGCCTTTGCTTTTTCCGATCTCCCATACCTGCATTTCCATAGGCTTTCCTTACGGTTGGCTTTCCCTGATGGGAGAAATACAGGCTTACCACGTTCCGTGTTATTACCTTCGATGGGGTTAGGTTCCGTCTCTTTGCCGGGAGAATAGTGTCTGCGATAGAAGATGGCACATACTTCTATTCCGTCCCCGTACCTTTTGGTCAAAGCTTATCAGTCTCTTTAGCTTTTTACCTCATGACGACATTTATCAACGGTTCACTTACATTAACCATACCCATCACCCTAGCTCCCGCACCGCCTTGAGACTGGCAGTCGTTATCTTCTGTTCGCACAGATGATAACCGGTTTTCACCGAGATTGGTCGCAAACAAAGTTTGCTGCTCACCCGGGCAACCGAGGCTACATTGTCCCTGACGCTCTTTATTCAGCCAGGTAGGGTACTGACAGCAGAATGTCAGGTTTTACCCTGCAAAAAAACTTGCAGTTAAAACAAATAATTACACAGCATCGTGTCGCAAATGCCA
>JAAEMC010000905.1 GCA_024225895.1 Desulfobacteraceae bacterium
AAAGAATTTTATTTGGGCAACAGCCCGTCAAGATGTGACCCCGCGGTACAATAGTGTGTTTTTAAAAAACTTATAGATTCCTGGCGAAATGCCTTCTTAATTCGTCAAGGTGTGGCCCCATTCATTCCATTCATTATTAAGGTGTGACCTCATTCAGTATTACGGATCTGTATTGTGCTACCTGTGAAAGGATCGTTGGGATGGAAGATCGACAATATAGGAAAAGCAAGACTTGAAAAGGGTGATACCCAAGCCTTTTTTTTATAAACTGATTTTAATTCAAAGTTCTTGCTCAACCCAATCTATGCACAAACAACACTTACAGTAGTTGTAACTACATGAACTACGTTTGCGCTATATGGGATACCCCATTTACTGTTGATAGTATAGGTAAATGCCGAAGTTCCAGCGCCTGAAACGGTCGTCGCGGTACAAGTACAGGGCGCAGCACATGGTGCGCATGCAGACGCTTTTGCTGCGGCGATTTTTTGAAGATGTGTGTGCAAGTTTTCACCAACAAATGCTGCTGTAACACCAACCTGCAATAAAGCACCAATGGTTTGAAATGGATTTATAAAATATACTACTAGCGTTGGAGATGTGGTGGTCACCGTAAACGTCCTGGTGTATCCGTTTACACATGGGGCTTGTTGTTTTTGGATAAACCCATCTGGGATATCTCCTTTGTAAAAACAATAACCCGTGATAATGTTGAACCGAGGGTCTTCAATAACTCCAACTTTTTTTTCTTCAATGTCAAACACTGATTCTTTTTTCAAAGGTGTATCGCTAATGACTTCTGGCTTTCCATATTTGTCTTCCAGAAAATTCATTAAATTGTCTCCAACAAATTCCTTTTTGTGATGTACTGGTAGCTCTTCTAAGATCATTGGAATGATTTCATTGGTTTCTTTAGTCATGATCAATCTCCATAGCAGTTAATGATTATTTACGGTTCAAAAATTACAAAAGCTTATCAATTAAGAGAACTGGGTGAATCAATGAAAATGAAAAACGTTTTAATGCTAATGGGTGCTACGACTTCTCTGATACTTCCGGGTACTGTCAGAGGACATGTTCTTGCAACGTGCTGGATATCCGGTCAGATTGAGAAACATAAATGAACAATAATATCCAGTATCAATATAAAAATAATCTGTAAAGGAATAGAGGGATTTACAGCAATTCCTTGATCAGAATTAGAGCGGATACGGTTTTTAAAAGACCTGATGGTCACCAGAAACCTCCTTTGAGATTGACATTATGAAAAGAAGGGGTCACCCATTAAAGGCCAGGTCAAGAGAAAAAACACCTCCCCGTGAAAAGTCACCTTTTTTCTTGACCCTCTCAACTATTTTTACCCATAGCCGGTTTTCATACCTTTTTCGCACCTGTTATTTCAACTTGTGGGTTTGCGGCTTACTCAAAATAATCCATGCCATTATCCACGGCAAAGAATCTATCAATAGATATTGAAGAAAAGTCTTGATTAATTAGTTTTTTATGATTATAAATCAAAATAATCAGAGGAATTATTAATAATGAACAATAAAGATATAGAAATTTTGAAGATTCTTCAAAAGAACTCCAAGGCCACCAACCCAACCATAGGGAAAGCTGTGGGATTGACTCCTTCAGCGGTTTTTGAACGGATCCGCAAACTTGAGGCACAAGGCGTAATTCAATCCTATCACACCCGGCTCAATCCCAGGGCTTTGGGTTTTGGGGTTCTGGCATTTGTGTTCCTGAAAGTGAGTATTGGTGAATCAGAAGTTGATATTGACCAGGCACTGGGCCGGATTGATGAAATCCTGGAAGTGTATCATACTTCAGGGGAAGACTGTTATACGATGAAGGTGTGGGCTGTGGACACGGATGACCTGGGACGACTGCTCCTGGAAAAGGTTCACCCGATCAAGGGTATTCTGTCTACCAAATCCACTATTGTGCTCAAGAGTGTAAAAGAGAGTACTCATCTTCCTCTGAATCGAGATAATTTTAAAAATACATCCTGAACCGGGTAATTCGGGGGACCCCATACTTAATTCGCTGAAGTTTGTATGGTGTCCCCCGAATTATGAACCAGCGTGATTTTTATAATTGCCTTATATGAGGATAATTACCATTTAAGATAAACTTAAAAAAGGGGGGCTATATGCGAGTTGGGATCATTGGTGCCGGGATCGCCGGTCTTTCTGCCGGTTACAGATTGGCACAGCAGGGTGTCCATCCCGTGATTTTTGAAAAGGGGTCTTTTTCAGGCGGCCGGATGAGTTCCGATCGGATTGATGATTTTATCATAGACAGGGGTGCCTATACCATTCCTGAAACCCATCATCATTTTCTAAACCTGATTAAAGAGCTTGGCCTGTCAGCCTCTCTGGTGGAAACTCCGGGCACTTCTTCCACTTTTGTAAGCGGAGAGGAGCACAAAATAAAAATCGGTTCTCCCATGGACTTTTTTAAGTACAGGCTGCTGAACTTAAAGAACAAGAAAGATCTTATCAAGCTCTTTCTCTATGCCAAATCCCTTGGAGAAAAACTCAACCTTAATGCTCCCACACAGAAAACCCTGGCGCTTGAAAAGGAAACCGTATCTGATTACCTCATCAAAAATTACAGTAAAGAACTATTGGAAAAAATCGCCGGCCCGATCTTTGCGGATCTATACCTCGGTATTCCGGAGGATAACTCCAAAGCCGTTTTTTTATCTGCAATCCGGAATCTAACCCATTTTAAAATCTTTACTTTGAACACAGGGATGGGTGTGGTTGCCCAAAAGATGCAGGAAGGGCTGGATGTCAGATTTAACACTGCCGTCCTTAGCATTCGTGAAAACAAACAGGCCGGCACCTATCATGTTGAAGTAGAGGGGGACCCGACTATTTATGAATTTGATAAAATCATCTTTGCCGTTCCTCTGCCGCTGGTGGTTGAATTATTTAAGGATCTCCCGGAATCCCTAAGAAATATTATAAAAAAGATTCACTTTACGCCTTCCATGGTTGTTGCCATGGGGCTGAAAAAACCGTTTGATTCCCATTCCTTTATGAATAACTTTCTCCGTGAAGAGATCCGGACACTGGCCACGGTGGTCCTGGATCACTTTAAAGGACCTGGCCGCATTCCCAAAGGAAAAGGCCTGGCCACTGCCATACTGACTAAAAATGCCAGTGAAGATCTGTTTCATAAAACTGAAAACAAAATTACTAAAATTGTTTTAGACGAAATGGATTCGGTATGGCCGAGTTTTTCCAGCAATATTCTATTTGCTCGTGTGTACCGGTGGCCCTTTGGTGGGGTCCAGTTTCCTCCCGGTACCCTTGCGCAGCAGGTATCTATGCGAGAAGCGCTGGACAAACTGGATAAATCCGTGGCTTTTGCCAGTGACGGCCTTTACCGCGCAAGTATGGAAGTAAGTCTCAGGACGGGGTTCAAGGCTTCTGAGCGTATCATGGCAGGAATTGAATAAGATAGTAACGGCAATTATATCCCTGGCGTCAAATCTGCCTTTGATTCTGAATGTTTAAAAACAAATATAAACATGTTGCAGTTCAGCCGCAAATGTTCAACAGCATGAAAAAGGAGATCATGAAATGATAAACGTAATTGCATCAATACACATAAAAGAAGGTCAACTGTCCAAGTTCATTGAAATTTTCAAATCCAATATTCCAAATGTTCTTGAAGAAAAAGGATGTATAGAGTATGTGCCGACGATTGACTTAGCAACAGGCCTCCCCCCTCAAGAGTTGAACAAAAATGTGACCACAATCATCGAGAAATGGCATAATTTAGAAGACTTAAAAGCACACCTATCGGCACCTCATATGCTTGCATATAAAGAAAAAGTAAAGGATCTTGTTGAAAAAGTGTCAATAAAAGTTCTAGTGGAAACATAATCCGTTATTTAAGAGTGATCGGGAAAGGCTGTGCAGTCTTTAAATGGTATTTTTTACTCCTTCTTTTTTACTTTATAAATTATTTTCTTACTTACATTATTATAGGTGTGTGGGGCAATAATGCACGGTTACACAAGATAGAGCAGAAAGGTAAGTGTGAAAAGGCTGAAAAGGGTGCTGAACATCACCGTTGTGGTAACAAAGGCCGGGGCTACATCGTATTCGATGGCAATGATGGAACCCAAGACAGCCACCGGCATCCCTGCCTGCAGGATTCCGGACCGGATTTCAAGGCCGGATAGCGAAAAGAAAGCAGTCAGCCCAACGGCGATTAAGGGGGCAACAATGAGTCTCAGGCCGGATGCAAGGACCACATCAAAGTTGAAATTGATCTTTTTCAATTCTGATAACTGCACTCCTAAAGTGACCAGCATTACCGGGATCATGGCCCGCCCTAAAAGCCCGGTGGTCCTGGATATGAACAAAGGGGGTTCTGTCTGGGCGATGTAAAAAAACAACGCTGGAACCATGGCAATAAGGGCTGGGGTTTTAAATACCGAAAGGACCGCTGACAGACCTCTTCCCCGTGCCCAGCTTGAAATTCCGACACAGATGATAAAAGCCACCATTGCAATGGTGACAAAATAGATGGTGGCAGATGTCAGGGCCTCTTGCCCCAGGCGGAATTCGATGAGAGAAAGTCCCAGGTTTCCGACATTTCCAAAGGTGGCAATAATGACAAAAGCGGCAATCATCTGCCGTGAACGGCCCAGTAGTTTGGCAATTATAAATGCTGCTGATGCTGCCAGAGTATGAGTGGCGGTGGTGTAAAGGATCATCTGTCCGGCCGTTTTTATGTCAATGGTGACACTGGTTAAGGTGTTAAAGACAAAACATGGTACCAGGATATAATAGGCGGTTCTGGACAAGGTTTTGGCATCAAGTTTCAAGCGCGGGCCAGTTATATATCCTAAAAAGACCAGGAAAAAAACCGGAGAGACCACATCAATAAATATTTTCAGGATAGACAGAAACAAGAGGGTTCCTTTACTGCTTTTTGTATCACATTCACTTAATAATGATTGCCAAAATAATTTTTTGAATCACCAAATGGGGTATGGCAATCTCCAAAAACCCGGTTCACAAACTCGAAGACTCAAGCCAAATATCTCAATTAAGTTTTAACAGAATGCATTTATAACATTGAGTATAAGTCAACTTCCTTGTGAGATAAACTAAATAGGCTTCCATTACAAATCTTTTTAAAAAAAGGAGTGGTGGATCCCTCAGCAGGCCAGCATCATACTGCTTTCTGAAAGGATGTCGCTGCCCATGAGATAATCGGAATGACAGGAAAATCCGAAAATAATCATATTAGCCACCTCGATAGGGGTCATCAATTGTACGGCCCGGTTGTCCAATATAAAGTCTTTTGCCGTCTTTTTTTTGCTTTCCCAGCCACATTCAACCTGATCGGCAAAATGATCCGGGATCAGCTGGCCCGGAAGAGATATGGTACTGACGCAAACAGGTCTGGTATTGTTGTTCTGTTCATCGGGCAGGGTGCGTTTAAATTTTTTAAGCCCGAATTTTGTAATGGTGTAGGTCTGAACATCTGTGGTTGATACACAGGCATGAACAGCGCACATACTGCCGGCCTGGTCCTGGTCATTTCCCGTACTATGGATGGATTGCTCTGACGGCAAAAAGGGCTCTTGGAAAACTATAGGTTGTACTGGATCATGTTTTCCCATGGGAAAATTCTCAATTGAATCCAATGATTGAACACCTGCGATGTTGACCAGATATCTGATTCTTCCAAAGATTGCGGCTTTTTGGTATGCGGCGCGTAAACCATTTTGGTCCAAAAGATCAACAAGAATAAATTCCATACGCCCGCCGAAACCTGCAACCATGTCTAAAGTTTTTTCACCTGCTGTTTTATTATTATCCAATCCCACCACCGTAAGGTGATTTTTGGCGGCAGCAATGGCTACAGCTCGGCCAACTCCACTTCCAACACCAGTGATAATACAGACATTGGCTGGGTTAAAATCTTTGTCTTTGAGCATTAAAATTTCATAGGGTTTGATTTCGGACTCATGGATTTCCATGGGGGCTCCTTTTGTTTTAAAACATTGTCCTGCTTTAAAAATATCCTTTGGCTATGGATAACTGAAAATTAATTGGAGCAAGTTTCAGGCCATGGATCCTGTTTTAAACCAACTCTTTATAACTGCTTGAAATTTAATTTATTTTTGTTTTGTGTATACAAGAATAGCCAGATGCGCTTTTGTAAAAATGTGTATCACTTAGTATACATGTCGAATCATGGATACGTTTTTGCCTGACCACTCCGAAAAATTATAAGCATTAACAAAAAATTAATTTGAGTTGGGTAATAAGAGTGATACGTGAAAAATAAATCAAATAATAATTTGAAACCAGAATTGCAAATAAAGATAAATGTGTTTTTAAGCAAAGATTTCGGGATAAAGGAAAACATATGGTGTAAATAAAATTGAATAACCTGTATCTAATATTTTTAAAATTATTTTGGACGCCCGAACATTTGGACGCCCGAACAATGGATGAATAGAAAATAGCCTTAAAAAATATGTCAATTTTTGCCGCCAGGAGATGTTTCCCCAAATCCACCATCAAATTCCATAACATG